>CAMLOB010000015.1 GCA_946481475.1 uncultured Chlorobiota bacterium
GCTTCGGGCATCCCGGCGTCGGGATGAACCCGACGGCTACCGGGTCCGGCTCGTCTCCTGTTCCCCTCTACACTTCGGGATTGCTCGGCAAGCTTGGACCCGCTTCGGGCATCCCGGCGTCGGGATGAACCCGACGGCTACCGGGTCCGGCTCGTCCTCCGTCCTCCTTGTCCCCCGTCCCCCTCAAACAATCGGCAACAACTTCTCCCACGAATCGCTTACCGTCTCCGCGTGGCGTACATACTCTCCGAAGAGATCATAGTCGAGCGATCCGGTGATCTCTCCCTCGATAAACTCTCCCGGCTTCAGCGTCACGTTGCTGGTGATGTAGACCTCGCCGTCCACCTCCGGCGCGTCACGTTCGGAGCGGCAGACATATTCTCCTTCGACTTCCTTCTCCACGAACAGCTTCCGGGTTGTGCCGACGAGGGCCTCATTCTTGCGGGCGGAAATCTCCCGCTGGACTTCCATGATCCGTTCGATTCTTTCCTGTTTGACCTCTGCCGGAACCGGATCTCCCATATCGTGGGCCACCGTCCGCTCCTCCTGCGAGTAGGGGAAGACTCCCAGTCGGTCGAACTCGCCGAAGCGGACGAACTCCAGCAGTTCCTCGAATTCTTTCTCCCCTTCGTTCGGATAGCCGACGATCAGTGTGGTTCGCAGGGCGATGCCGGGGACTTCCGTCCGGATGCGTTCGATCAGGTTCATCAGCGTCCGACGGGAGAGGCCGCGGCGCATCGACTTCAGGACCGGATCGCTGACGTGCTGGATCGGCATGTCCATGTAGTTGCAGATGGTCGGCGTGTCCCGGATTACCGGGAGAATATCATGGGGGAAGCGGGAGGGGTAGGCGTACATCAGGCGAATCCACTCGATTCCGCGGACTTCGCCGAGTTTTCTCAGAAGTTCGGCAAGGCGGCGTTCGCCGAAGAGATCTTTCCCCCAATAGGTCGTGTCCTGTCCGACGACGACGAGTTCGCGGACTCCTTCGGATGCGAGGTGTTGCGCCTCGATCAGGATGTCGTCAAGCGAGCGGGAGACGTGCCCCCCGCGCATCAGCGGGATGGCGCAGAAGGAGCAGGGGTTGTCGCATCCTTCGGAGATCTTCAGGTAGGCGCTCTTCGATCCGGGTGGGACGTAGCGTTCGCTGATCAGGTCGTACTTGCGGTTCGGGTTGATCGTCCGAAGAATGTTCGTGAAGTCGGTGACGCCGAAGTAGGCGTCGACCTCCGGGATGTCCCGCTCCAGATCGCTCCTGTACCGCTCGGAAAGACATCCGGCTACGTAGAGGGCGCCGATCTCTCCGGACTTCTTCATCTCCACGGCATCCAGAATCGTGTTGACCGATTCTTCTTTTGCCATGTCGATAAAGCCGCAGGTGTTGACGATCACCGCATCGGCTCCGGCCGCCTCGTCGACGAGCGTGATGTTGTTCCGCCGGAGGAGCCCCATCAGCGTCTCGGAGTCGACGACGTTCTTCGAGCAGCCGAGTGTGACGATGTGGACTTGTTTACGGGGGGTGCCGTTCTGCTGAGCCATAGTGGATATGTGTGCTTTGTATCTAACTAAGGAATACTGCCTGTCATGAACTCTGAGTACTCTCGATGATTCGAACAATTTCATCGGAAGTAATGTCGCCCTGTTCGGTCTTGGAATAGAGAGTAAGCAGAACGATACTGCTTTCGGTGACGAGGTAATAGATCAATCTGTATCCGCCACTTTTCCCTCTGCCCAGATCGCTGTTCCCGGCCCGTACCTTGTAGACAACATGCCGTGTCCCGACAATGCGATCTCCGGGAGTTTCGCCTCGAACAAGTTGATCGAGAACCGGCTGGATATCCGAGCGAATACTGCGATATTTTTTGCTGAGCCTGCGGATATTCCGTTTGAATTCGGGAGTGAATTCGATACGAACGGGAGAAGGAGGGTCACTCCGCATCAAGGTCCTCCCACAGTTCGGAGAGGGGCCGGGTTGCTCCGTCGATCATCTCCTTCCATCCTTTGCGGAAGCTCTCTTCCGCTGACGGGAGAGAGACGCTCTCCCGATATGCCCGAACAATTGTCAGGAGCGAGGAGAGGTGTTCAGCCGGGATTTGACGGAGTTCACGCAGAAACTCTTCCTGATATGATGTCGGATGGTTGACCATAGTGATCTGTAGATAAACAACCGGATTACTCTTGCAATGCTGCCAAGACGGAGGGGCAAACGTCATGTTGTGGCGGCAGACCGTTATTCTCTTGCGGGTGTCCGTTCCGTTTCTACTCCTCCACAATCACCTTTCTCTCCTCCCTTTGCGTCGGCGTTCTCAGTTCCAGGACGTACATGCCGGGGGGGAGATCAAGCGGAGTATCGACCCGGTGAGGATTTGCTTTCAGATTTCCGTCGACCAGCCGGTAGACCTCGCGTCCGAGTCCGTCGTAGAGCACCAGTCGCGTCGCCCCGTCCTCCACAAGCTCGAACTCCACGGCGATGCGGTCACGTGCCGGGTTCGGCGCTACCAGCTTGATGCCGAAGTTCCCGGTCACCTGCACCAGCCGGTCTCCGCCGACCGAGCAGTATCCCTCAAGCGTGAAGAGTCCGGGAACGGCTGCGAGCGTCGCCCCACCGGTGGTGAAGCGGCTGCGGTTGGAGGAGGTGATCTGCGTCGTCAGGTCGTTCCCCAGCAGAACCAGCATCTCCACGTAGGCAAGCGTTCCGGTGTCGCTCAGTTCCGTCGGACCCGTGGCGGTGAAGAAGACCGAGCCGGTGTCGATCTCCGTCGTCCCGACGGTCCATCCCTGCGAGAGCGTTCCGTCGAGCACGACACGCTGCGGCAGAAGCATCGTCCCGTTGAACGTTGCATCAACCGAGTAGCTTGTGACGCCGGTTCCGGTCAGATCGGTCAGGAGCTTCAGCGGAAGCAGGATTACTTCTCCCGGTCTCCCCGTCCCATCCTCCCAGCGGACGTCGCCGGTCAGAATCGGCTGACTTGTCGCGATCAGCGGCAGGAAGAGGGAGTCGCACGGGGTGATCCCCTCGACAAACATGCTATCGTTGAAAAACCGGTCGGTCGTCGGTGCAAATTCAATATCCACTTCCATCGACTCGTTCGGCGCCAGCGAGCGGGGGAGAGTGGGGCGCGTGGTGATCAGACGGAACGGCGGGGGGAGAACGAGCCTGGTGATCGGCACCGGAGCCGTTCCGTTGTTCGTGATCGTGAAGGTCTGCCGGTCGGTCCCGCCGGGGAAAGTCAGCGCAAACGGACCGCCGCTCAGGCCCAGCGACTGGGTCTGGCGAACTCCCCGCACCGGCACGTCGACCGTTCCGATCTGCGAGTTGTCCGTCTCGATCTTCAGCACCCCACTCTTCAATCCGTCCGGCGGCGCGGTCGGCGCGAAGGTGACGAGGACGGCAACCGAATCGCCGACCGGGATGAAGTCGGCTGACGGATCGACAAGTTCGGCGGAGAATCCGTTGTCGGCGGGGTCCGTCGTGATGCTCCTGATCCCGATTGTCGCCGTCGCGATGTTCCTTGCCCAGACCGTATCGCTTTCCGAGAGACAGTAGTGAACGCCGCCGAAATCAAGAAGTCCCGGTCGTACCGAAAGCCCCGCCTCGGTCCCCTGTCCGGTCACCTCGATCCGGATCGTATCCTTGCAGGGAGAATCGATGAAGAGTTCCAGAATCGTTCCCGGCGGAATCGGTGTGGTGGATGTCGGCAGGTAATCGACGCTGATAAAGTCGTCGGCACCGGGATTGATCATTACGGGGAATGTCTGGAACGCAGAGATGGTGACGCCGACATTCGGCGGGATAACCTGTCCCCCTGTGATGCGGACCGACCGGCCTCCGTTGTTGGTGATCGTCGTTACCAGCTGGGTTCCGATACCGACCGGAGTATTGGCAAAGTCGATCGGGTCGGGCGTTGCGGTCACCTGCAATCCGATCACTTCACCCCGCAGGATGACTGTATCCTGCAACCCGCACGGTTCTGCAGTAATGAAGAGCGTATCCTCGAAGATTCCCGCAGTAGCTGTTGTGAACAGGATTTCTATCTCCTGCGTTGCACCGGCTGCAACGCCGAATGAATTGGTTGGTCTGTAGCCGAATGCCTGTGCCCCCTGCCCGGCGGAGGCAAGCCTCAGCGTTACCGTCACACCGACCGACCCGGTGTTATCTATGTCAAACGTGTCGTAGACCCGGTCGTTGACGCAGGCGGTGGACATACGGAGAGAATCGACCGAAACGGCAAGTCCGGTTGCTCCTCCTTCCACATCGATATTCAATTCGATATTGGACAGCGTTGCGTCATCCGTGATGATGGTGAGCGTTCCGGTCAACGGGGAACCTGCTCCGGGAAGGTAGCTGACAATAATCCGTTGACTTTCCCCCGGCTCAAGCGTGATGGTTCCCGAAGCCGGATCTACAACCTTGAAGAAGGCTGACGGGGAAGGCGTCCTCCCGAGAAGCCGTATCGGCGTACTCCCGCTGTTGGTGACGACGACCGTGTCGTAGACCGGATCGGTCGGGGCGCAGGGGGAGACTTTCATCGTCAGCGATGATTTCGAGGTCAGGATTGCGGACCGTACTCCCTTGCCGGTCAACTGCCAGCAGATCGTATCCAGACAGGGCTCGGCCATCCGGACGCAGAGGTAGACATCGGTCAGCTCCTCTTCCTGTGTTGGAGTGTACTCCACTTCGATTTCCAGCGAATCTCCCGGCGGAATCGGTGTGTCCTTCGGTATGCTGCGCGAGATGGTCTTGATGCCGACGGTCGGCGGCTTGAACCAGATCGAATCGATCAGCATGTCGGTACTGACGACATCCTTGAGATTCCTGATGACAACATTCCGTCTCAGCGAGGAGTTGACCCGCACCTCGCCGAAGTCGACAACCGGAGGACTGTCGGGATCGGGGTCGATATAGGCCTTCGTTGCATTGAAGATCCGAAGCTCGATTCTCCACGGATTTTTTCCCGCCCCCGGATCGTCCGATTCGATTTGCAGGAGCACGGTGCTCAGTCCCGGCTCGGTCGGCCCGTTGTAGCGGATAATGATCGAGCCTGTCTCTCCCGGAGGAATTTCCAGCGGATAGGAGATGATTGACAGGATGGTCACTCCCGGCCCGGCGAATCGGACAGTGTTGACCTTCAGAGGGGCGGCTCCCCGGTTGCTGATCGTGATCGTGTCGAAAAAAGGCCTGTCGCAGAGGATGGTGTCGAAGACGAACGTCGCCGGAGCGTTCAGATCGGGGGTGGGACGATAGCGGACGATGTTTGCGGCGGCCTGGGAGAAGATGTGCGTCGGGACGCGAGTCCACTCCGTCGTTGCCGGTATCGAATTCTCGGAGTCGGGCGTTAGCTGAAGGGCGAAAAAGTAGAGAAGAGAATCGGATGACGAGATGCCGACTTCCACACTCCATGTACTGTCCGGACGAACGGTGGCGGTGTAATAGGATGCGTAATTCCACGGCGTGTCTTCTCCGCGGACATAGACTTGAATCTGTGCTCCCGGAAGACCTGTTCCGGTGACGTTGAAAAGGGGCTTCGTGGCAACCGTCAACGTATCGATCGTCGGCCCGGTCCAGACCGACGCACCGGGCGTCAGCATTTTCGCTCCCGCTGTGATCCGTCCGTCGTGACGGAACCGACCGGCTCCGCCGCCGCCGCTGGTCGAGGAGGCGGGGGCCGAAGGCTTTTTCGTCCCGGCCGCTCCTCCGGCGGCCTGCGCTTCGGCAATGCCGACGCCGAGTTTTCCTCCGACGATGATCGAGCCTCCGGCCCCCCCGGCAGCCGCATCACCCCCTCCACTCCCGCACGTGCCGCAACCGTCGGCTCCTCTTGCGCCGTTTGCCCGGACCTCCTGAACGGAAATGCCGAGTTGGGAGTAGATGGCGATTCCTCCCCCTCCTCCGGCGCCGACGCTGTCGTTGACCCCGCCGCTGGAGCCTCCCCCCCCTCCGTGAAGAGGAACAATCTGCCTATTGCCGATGATCTGTCCACTGACAGCATCCTGAGAGCCAGGAAGTCCGGTCCCTTTCGTGGCGTTGCCGCCCCCGCCGTAATATGTTCCAAATGCCGCCGGTCCGGATCCGCCTGTGGCGGCCGCCGCCCCGCCGCTGCGGCCATCGCTATCGAACGGATGTCCGGGGCCTGCGCCGTAAAGCCGTGCATATGTGGGGAAGGTTGTTGTAAAAAGACTGTTTGCTTCGACTCCGTTCAGGCTTCGTGCGTTGGCGCCGGTTCCCTGTCCGAAGCTGCTTGCGGGTGCTGGAAAAAGAGGAACATCGCTTTTACCTCCCGCAAAACCGGACCCCAGAGGTGTATTCCGTTCTCCCGGAATGAAAAGTGAGGGGATCGGAGTAACAAAGTCGTCGCCGTACCCACCGCCGCCGCCCCCCCCCGGTCCTCCGTTTTTCCCGATCGCACTTGCGTCGATCACCGCCCCCGGTTCGATCCGGACCGGACCTTTGCTCAGGATGACGGCCGGCAGATATCCCTGGTGACCGGGCGTTCCGGGATCGGGGTCGGTGTTCACGTCGATGGAATAGAGACCGCTCCGCAGCACTATACTGTCGACGATCATCGCTCCCCGCTTCGAGCGGTTCCCCCAGCCGCCGCCGCTTCCGATCATCCCTCCGCCGTTCTTGACTCCGAACGATTGCGGCTGCACGATAAAGAAGGTGTCCGTATTCGACTGCACGCCGTCGACGACGACACGGAAGGGGACCGGTCCGGGGGGAGCTCCCGGCTTGACGAAGAACTGGCAGGAGAGCATCCGTCCCTCCCAACTGACCACGCAGGGGGAGACGACGATCCGGTTTGAATCGAGTGGATTGACGAAGCGGATGGAGATGTTCGCAATCGGGTAGATCCCCACCCCGCTCCCCGAACCGGGCTGGAACGTCCCCTTTGCACCGACCGGAGCGATGATCTCCACATAGGTGTTCATCCCCTCGGCTCCGACGTCGGGGATAATGTAGGCGATCTGCGGCTGTGCCGACACCCTCAGGCAGACGACAAACAGCAGTACAACTGCGGCAAAGAGGCGGGTGTACGGATTCATGCTCTCTTCATTATGGTCCTGATAATCCCGTGCCCTGCGGCGAAGAACGAACGGCGTCGATTTGCGGGACCATATTACGGAGAAGCGTTTCGATGAACAAGGGGGTATGGATTTGATGCATCAAATCCATACCGGCCGGCGCAAAAGCCGGTCCGTCGTATCTTGGGCCTCCGGCAATTCCCTGCAGTCTTTACGATAGCCATGAAACGACCCTCTGACGATCTGTTCCGTCTGATCGCCTCGATGAACCGTTCGGAACGGCGCTACTTCAAGGTCTTCGCCTCAGGAGGGAGCGGCCAGAAGAACTATGTCCGGCTGTTCGATGCGATCAGCCGACAAAAAGTCTACGACGAGGAGGCGATCACCCGGCAGTTCGCCGGTGAGAGTCTCGTCAACAATCTCTCCTACACGAAAAACTACCTCTACAATCTGATCCTGAAGGCGTTGCGGGTCTACCATGCGGATATCTCGGCGGAGGCCCGGCTCCACGACCTGTTCCGGTCGGTTGAGATCCTTGCGGAGAAGGGACTCTTCGATCAGTGCCGGAAGCTTCTGGAGAAGGGACGGAGCATGATCGAACGGAACAACGAGTACGTGATGCGATTCCATCTGCTCCACTGGGAGAACAGCCTCTACCGGCGGCGGATGGATCTGGAGGGACTGACCGAGCATCTTCAGAGGGAGGAGGAGTTTCATGCGGTGGAGCGCTACCGGAACTTTCTGGAGTACGGACGATTGAGTCAACGGATGTTCATCGCCCTTCGGCGGAACGCGAACGTCAGGGGACCGGAGCGACTGGAAGCGTTCCGGGAGATCATGGAGCATCCTTTGCTGAAGGATGAATCGCTGGCTCTGACGTTCGAGGCGAAGGCCTGGTTCCATGATCTGCACGGTATCTGGGCAAAAATCCGGGAGGACCTGCCGGAGGAGCATCGCCGAAGCCATGATCTCCTCGATCTTCTCGAAGCCCATCCGGAGCGGATCGCCGCAGCCCCCCACAACTATGTGGCCGCCCTGGTCCGGTTTGCCGAGATCTGCATCCGGCTCGACCGGCACGATCGTTTCAAGGAAAGTCTGAAGAGATTACGGGGTCTTGCCGACTCACTCGGCACCTCACTTTCGGCGGCCGATCGGCAGCGACTGGAACTGGCGGCCGGGAGCCGTGCCGATAATCTGGAACTCTCCTTTCATATCGCCAATGGAACGTTCGAGGAGGGGAGAGAAGTTGTCGCAGAGATCGAGAGGAGACTGCAGAACATCGAGGAGGGACTGGATTTTCCCTACCGAAATGATTACTGGTACAATCTCGCGATTTTCAATTTCGGTCTGGGCGAATACGATCGTTCTCTCCACTGGATCAACCGGATCGTCAACGAAAGCGATCAGGACGTTCAGCAGGGAGTCTACGGCTTTGCCCGCATCTTCAGTCTGATCGTCCACCTTGAACTGGGAAACATCGAACTTCTGGAGAATGCCGTCCGTTCGCTCCGCCGCTATTTCTCCCGTCGCGACCGGCTCTACAGGTTCGAGGAGGCGTTCCTTCTCTTTCTGCGGAATATCCGGAACAGCATCGACCGTGTCGGGGAGATTGATGCCTGCCGCCGGTTGCTGCAGACGGTCATTGCTCTGGAGGAAGACCCGTACGAATCCCGCGTCTTCCAGTTTTTCGATGTGAAGTCCTGGCTTCGGGGAAAGATTGAAGGGAAGACCTTTGCCGAAGTTGTCCGTGAGAACACAGAAACGGAACGAAAGGAGAGAGAAGAACCGTGAAGATCATTCTGGCCGCCGACCACGCCGGGTTCCGATTGAAGGAAGCGATCCGGCAACATCTGGAAGCGAAGGGATATGATGTCAAGGATATCGGAACCGGTTCCGAAGAGCCGGTCGATTATCCCGACTTCATTATTCCCGCCGCCGAGTCGGTGGCCCGGGGGGAATCGGATGCGGGAATCGTTTTCGGCGGAAGCGGCAACGGCGAGGCGATGGCGGCAAACAAGGTGGAGGGAATCCGCTGCGCTCTCTGCTGGAGCGTGGAGAGTGCCCGTCTGGCAAAAGAGCACAACAACGCGAACATGATCTCGCTCGGCGGACGGATGGTGAGTCCGCAGGAGGGAATCGCCATTGTGGATGCCTGGTTGGAGGGGCGTTTTGAAGGGGGGAGACACGAGAGGAGAATCGGCAAGATCGCCCGGTACGAGGAATCAACAAACAGCAAAAAATAGAAAGGAAGAAGACGAGTGGAGCTCAATCACTCCGGCTTTCGTCTTCCGTCTCTTCCTCGAACGCAAACCGGAAGTCTTCCCGATTCAGCGGCCGGTCGCTCAGCACCCGGAACGCACAGCGGTGGTCTCCCGCCTGGAAGCGTTTCTCCCGTTTGACCTGAACGCCGAGCAACCGCGAAAGGGTGGAGACCGTGACGCTGCAGAGGGTGGGATACTCCATGGCGATGTTGTAGTAGGGGCAATTCCGCTCAATCAGCACCAGGCCCTCTTCATCCCGCTCCACTTCCGTGTACGGGTCTTCCTCGAAGTAGAGCCCCTTGAGCATCTCCAGTCGTTCGGCCAGGGATTTTCCCCGCATCCTGTCTTCCCACTCCCTTACCTGACGATCGGTGATGTCGGTCAGAACCTGGCGTATCCCCTCTTTCCCCTCCTTCTCGGCAATCAACGTAATCAACTGCAGAGCCAGCGTATCGTAATGTTTGACGAAGAGATGATCGCCGACCGGGGTCAGCCGGTAAGCGTGCGTGGGACGTCCGGGGGTGCCGCCGGTTACCGGGACGCTCCGGATCCATCCCTCCTCTTCAAGCTGTACAAGGTGTTGCCGGACGGCCTCCTTTGTCGTGTCGACCCGGGTTGCCAGTTCGGCAATGGTTGCCTCCCCTTCTCTCTTGATATGTTCCAGAAGCATCCGCCGTTTCCCGGGGAGAAACTTCTCTCTGTTTGTACCGATCATGTTCTTTTCGAATGTGAACGTCTCCTCCGGTCCCGTTTCGGTCAACCGGGGTTATTGCGCGACGTCGGCCGAAGATTGCCGGTTCCGGATCGTCCGGCGAACGTCCGGAACCGACTTCCTGCGTCGTATCCATCCCGGGTTTGCTCCTGCGATCCGGGAATCGGGGGGCAAAGATACGCCGGACCGTGCGCATCGGCATCACGTTCCGGTTCCGCCCGGCTCTACCGTGAAACGATATCGCCGATCAGCAACCCGACGCCGATAACCGCTGCAAGGGCGTGAATGATGATCACCCCCTGGGGATGCTTCTCTTTGCTGATGTGAAACCTGAGCAGATAGAATCCTCCGAGGGCCGCCGTCGCCAGGACGATCAACGCAACGGTTGCGAGCGTGCCTCCGCTGTCGTTAAGGACGTTTATCAGCAGAACGATCAATCCCGAGGCAACCAGCAGTCCGTGGCCGATCGCAAGAATCCATGGAATCGGCTGTTCCCTGATGCTGCGAATCGCCATTATCAATCCGCCGACGGCACCGAGAAGGAAGAGGACAAGAGCTGTAACTGTGTTCATTGGATCCGGAATTTGAATTAAACAAATTTTGACTTGGCAAATATCCGAAAAGAGAAGTGGATAAAACAAGAATTTTCTTCTTTTATCTTTTGTAGTCTGAGCCGGAAGGAAAAACATTGCAAAAATCACCCTCTACGGCTGAAAAAGACTTCGATACTGTTCTATAATTCGTTACTTCTTGATATTATGTCGTATCGATTCGCTGATCGGAAGGTTAAAGGTTATATGAGCAGAGAAAAAGAAGAGCGAATCGCTGCTTTAACGCTTCCAGGATAGTTCCTCAGCCTCTTTCGGCTGATGGTGCCGGGGTTGCATGGAGGGGAGAGGAAATCCGGCTGAAGCAGTACACCACCTGAACGCAAGGACTGAGAGACATTGCACAATATTCCGGTCGACCGGAAGCTCGGTTTTTATTCTACGGGTCCTTGCAGCTTGTCTTCACTACTTTTTTCTACACGCAGGGTGCACATGTAATGCTCCAGGGAGCAGGCTTTGCCGTTTCCTGTGGAAACGGAGAGGGCTGGGATGGAATGCATTTCCCATCGGTCTCTTCCCACATTCGGAGAAAGATGTCTGTGTCGGGCATTCCTTTCTCGATCATTTAGTTGAAAATCAAGACAAGATTCAGGACATTATGAACGATGTGAACATCCGGCTTGCCGTGGCTGACGATGCCGAGAAAATGCTGGCGATCTATGCTCCCTTTGTCGAAAACACCGGTATCTCGTTCGAGGATCATCCACCGGAGGCGCGAAGCTTCAGGGGGCGGATCGAACAGACGATGGAAAAGCTTCCCTGGCTTGTGGCCGAGATCAATGGCATGATGGGGGGGTATGCCTATGCCGTCCCTCACCGGGTTCGGGCGGCCTACGCGTGGTCTGCGGAAGTTTCCGTTTATATTGCTCCGCATTATCGTCGCATGGGAGTGGCCGAACGTCTCTACCGTCACCTCCTTGCGCTGTTGCGGAAGCAGGGGTATCGCAACGTCTACGCGTTGATCACCCTTCCGAACCAGGGGAGCGTGGTCCTGCACTCCAAGCTCGGGTTTCAGGAGACCGGAATCCATCGCCATGCCGGATACAAACTCGGTCGCTGGCACGATGTGCTCTGGATGGAGCTTGATCTGTTCGACGGCAGGGAGCCTGAAGAGCATCTGGCGCATCCCCGTCCCCTGCCGAAACTGATTGCATCGGGAGAGATTCGGGAGATAGGATATGAATCGGGAGTTGCAACACCTGTATGAGGCCGACCTGCGTGATCGCCGGGAACATCCTGTCTACGGTACGCGGGAGTATCGGGAATTGCGCAGAAAGGATGCCGGACGGCGCAGGGAAGGGGAGAAGATCCTGGCGAAGGTTGACGATCCGGCTCCCGAGGATTATTATCACCTTGCCTGGCTGCTGAACCATGGTGATGATGCCGGGGAGGCCGAACGGGCGCACAACCTTGCACGACGTGCCGCCGACGGGGGCTGCGAACCGGCCCGCCGGCTTGCCGCCGCCGCTCTGGATCGTTCGCTGATGTATCGCGGACTCCCCCAGAAGTACGGAACGCAGATCGTTCCGGACGGCGTCGGTCATCGTCTCTGGGATGTTGACCCGGCGACGACCGATGTAGAACGAGCCGCGTGGAACGTCCCTTCACTCGCAGAGATGGTGCGCAGGGCCGAGGAGGTGAGCCGGACCGAACCTCTTCCTCCGATGGAGGAGGCTCCGCAATGGCTGCTGGAGGGGATCGCGAGGTGGGAGAGAACGGAGCGGCAGGGGTGAAGGGAGGACAACCCCGGCCTCTTCTGCGAACCATCGCAACGTCAGGAACCCCCGACTCTTCGTAGTTTCTCTCCATGAACGACTTCTCTTCTTTCCCGACTCTCGGTATTCTCGGCGGCGGTCGCTTGCGCGGATGACGCCTGTGCGGCCTTCCCGCTCGGTGTGCGTGTGCATATCATGGAACGATTTTCCGATTTTCCGGCCGGAAGCATCTCCCACAGGGAGATGGTGGGAGAGCCGTCCGATCACGAACTCCTGCGTACCTTCGCCTCGGAATGCGATGTGGTGACGCTGGAGAGCGAGTTCATCAACGAGAGGGATCAGGGGGTGATCGAGGAGGCCGGATCGCTCCTCTATCCTTCTTCCCGGTCCGGCGGACGGATTCAGGACAAGCCGGTGTGCAGGGCCGAAGAGGAGATGTCTTTAGCCGGATTCGACATGGCCTTTATTCTTGAATGTATCGTGACAATCCACCGCCTGTGGCGGTGGTAATGTATGTTAGGCTATGCCGTTTCTATACGGTACGGCGACAAGGACACCTACCTGAAGCGTCGTCCTGTCGTCTACCAGCGTACGTGTATCTACTGGCGTACCGACGTATCGGTTCTGGGTACTCAGTGATGTGCGTTGATAAGCTTGACCCTTTCAGGGTCATTCTGACTTCGGAATCCACCGCCTCTGGCGGTGGTCATTCAATCGGTTGGAAGGTTTTGCGGAGGCAATCAGCAATGGCTCAATCAACGACAAACAACATCGCGCTGAGTCACGTGGCGGTTCTGGTGCCGTCTGTGCGTAAAGCGGCCGATCACCTTGCCCAGTTCGGTTTCAACATTGGAAAAGAGCAGGAGTGGGAAGGCGAAGGGACCAGAGAGATTTACATTGAGCAGGATAAAGCCAATTCGCTTTTGCTCATCGAAGCATTCAAGCCCGGGCCCTACCGACGGGCGATGGAAAAGCGAGGCCCGGGTCTTCATCATGTAGCGATTGATGTTTTGGACCTTGAACCTTTCTTGGAGTCACTTACAGGATCCGGATGGCTTCTTCATCCGGCAAGTGTGAGAACCATCAAGCAGTCACAAACGGCTTATCTGGCGCGACCGGGATTTCCCGCTCTTATCGAAGTGCAGGGGCGCGAAGAGCTATACGACGATCCGATCTTTATCACGCAAGTGTCGCTGAAGTTTGATCCTTCTTTGGAGAATCTGTTGAACCGCGTTGGCCTGAATTCAATCGTCTATCGCTCGGAGGATCGGACTTTGACGATGGGCGACCGGACAGTTCGGTTAGATGCTCTAAGCCGCTGAACTCATAGTGCCGTCAATTCTATCTGAGCTTTGTGGCCGATCACTGAACCTCTCCCTCCGATGGAGGAGACACCGCAATGGCTGCCGGACGGGATTGCGAGGTGGGAGAGAAAGGAGCGGCAGGGGTGAAGGGAGGACAACCCCGGCCTCTTCTGCAAACCATCGCAACGTCCCGAACCCCCGGCTCTTCGTAGCTTCCCCGCATGAACGATTTCTCTTCTTTCCCGACTCTCGGCATTCTCGGCGGCGGTCAGCTTGCGCGGATGACCGCCTGTGCGGCCTTCCCGCTTGGTGTGCGCGTGCATATCATGGAGCGATTCCCCGATTCTCCGGCCGGAAGTATCGCCCACAAGGAGGTGGTGGGCGATCCGTCCGATCACGAACTTCTGCGTCTCTTCGCCTCGGAGTGTGACGTGGTGACGCTGGAGAGCGAGTTCATCAACGAGAGCGATCTGGCGGTGATCGAGGATGCCGGATCGCTCCTCTATCCCTCTTCCCGATCCGTCGGACGGATTCAGGACAAGCTGATGCAGAAGCGGACGCTGCAGGAGGCCGGCATACCGGTTGCTCCGTTCCGCGGCGTATCCGACGGAGAAGATGCGAAGGCATTTGGTGAGGAGTTCGGCTATCCGTTTGTGCTGAAGAGTCGGCGGGGGGGATATGACGGATACGGGAACGCGACGATCCGGAGCGTCGGAGAGATTGAGGCCGGTTGGGAGAAGATCACCGGCGGAGAACTCCGGAACGAACTCTACTGCGAAGCCTTCGTTCCCTTTACGAAGGAACTTGCCCTGATGGTGACGCGGGGACGGAATGGGGAGATCGCGCGCTATCCGGTTGTCGAGACCGTGCAGAAGAATCATATCTGCCACACGGTGACGGCACCGGCCCGGGTTTCCGACGAGGTTGTCCGTCTGGCCTGCGACTATGCCGTCGGTGCCATCGAGGCGATCGAGGGAGTGGGGGTTTTCGGCGTGGAACTCTTTGTGACCGCCGATGACCGGGTGCTGGTCAACGAACTGGCTCCCCGTCCCCACAACAGCGGTCATTACACGATTGAAGGATGTGTGACCAGCCAGTTCGAGAACCACATCCGCGCGGTGATGGGATGGCCGCTCGGGAGAACCGATCTGCGCGCTCCGGGTGTGGCGATGGTAAACATTCTGGGCAGGGGAGAGGAGAGCGGAGCCGTCGCCGACTATGCTGAAGTTCTTCGTCGTCCCGGACTCCATCTGCACATCTACGGCAAGCGGACTTCACGCAAGGGGAGGAAAATGGGACACATCACCGTTCTTGCCGATTCGCCCGAAGAGGCCGAGCGGAGAGCGCGGGAGGGAGAGGAAGCGTTGACGTTCGCCCCGGCGATCAGAAGTGATGCCCCTATGTCATCCGAACATCGTGCCTGAACGGGTTGTTTCTCTTTGCCCGGATTATTACTTTCGATCCGAAGTGTGTGAGGTCACCAATCGATTTCCGGAATCTGCCATGACACAGCCGAAATCTCACGCTACTCCTGAAGAGTACCTGATCGCCGAGCGGGAAGCGGAAAACCGCCACGAATACTACAACGGCGAAATCTTCGCCATGGCCGGGGCAAGCCGGAGGCATAACCTGATTGTTTCCAATGCCATCGTTGGCTTTGGTCGGCGAATAAAAGGGGGGAGTTGTGATATTTATGCGAACGATCTTCGTGTGCGCATTGATCAACTCCGGGCTTTTGTCTATCCCGACATCGTCATCACCTGCGGCGACGAGGAATATCTCGACGACGAGTTCGATACCCTGCTGAATCCGATCGTGATTATTGAAGTTCTCTCCGAATCGACCGCACAGCACGACCGGACGACAAAGTTCTCCGCCTATCGGCGCATCCCGTCGTTGCGGGAATATCTGATGGTGGCCCAGGACCGTATCCGGGTGGAGCAGTACACACGGCAGACCGAGGAACTCTGGACCTATCGGGCGTACGAGGAGTCGGGATTGATGGTGCGGCTTGAATCGGTCGGTGTGGAGTTGCCGGTGGAGGAGATCTATGCAAAGGTCGATTTCGATGCGGAAGCCTGAGTCCCCTTTCTCATCAGAAAGGATTGAAGGTCGGGCACAGTCTACTCAAGCGTATCGATAATCCCGAGATAACTCATGTAGCGTCCCTCGTCGATCTTCCCCTCCTCCACCGCCGCGATCACCGCACATCCCGGCTCGTGCGTGTGGGTGCAGGGGAGATATTTGCAGTCCTGCAAATAATCCAGAAACTCCACGAAGTATCCGTCAAGCTCCTGCGGCTCCAGATCGTGGATGCCGAACTCTCGCAGACCCGGCGTGTCGATCAGACGGCCCCCTCCCGGTATTGCCAGAATTTCCGAACCGACGGTGGTGTGGCGTCCCCGTCGGTCGCTCTCCCGCACCGCTCCGGTCTCCCGCTCTTCCCGTCCCAGCAGAACGTTCGCCAGCGTCGATTTGCCGACGCCCGATTGTCCCACCATTGCGCTTGTCTTTCCGCGGCATTCCTCGCGCAGATCTTCGATGCCTGATCCGGTCTTCGCACTGGTGAAGAGAATGCGATAACCGAGATCTTCATAGATGGAGAGATCTCCGGCAAGAGCTTCAAGGTAGGATGCGGGGGCCGTGTCGATCTTGTTGAGTACGATCACCGGCGTCACCTCGCC
>CAMLOB010000016.1 GCA_946481475.1 uncultured Chlorobiota bacterium
GACCACACGGGCGTAGAGTTCCGATGTGGATTTCGGAACGAATATAAACACCGGGAAGGAGATAATGATTCCGCAGGATGTGGAAGGGGAGAAAAACAGACCCGACGGTGAAGGGGGCCGTCGGGCAGCAGGGGGATGGGATGTTCAGGAGAATTCCTCTCCTATTCGTTCGGCAGTGTCCACTTGAGCTTCGCCCTGACGTTGATGCTGTCGTTCGGCTCGGTCGGTATCCTGACATCGGATCGGAGGTGTCGGGAGGGGGATGTCGTCTGAAGCGTATCGTTCCCGATCGGCGTCGTTTTGTCGACTGCGGTCTTTTCGATCAGCTCGTGAGCCCGCATCGTCTCCCCGCCGAGCGATGCGGCTTCGGCCGGGGTCTTGTCGGTCGGAAGAGGGGGGGAGACCGAGAGGGGGGGGCTGTTTGCCGTCGTGCCGGAATGAGGTCGAATACCGTTTCCGGACCGAAGGGGAGATGTCTGCGGCAATTGTTGTCGATCGTGCGGTATCGGGCTTTGAAGTTCGGAGGAGGTTTCGGTCTGCGGAGACGTGCCGAAATGCCGGGACGTCTCCGTCGGATGAAGCTCGGTCTCCACCGATTCAAGCCGTTCCGTCTGCTGTCTCTCTTCCGGTCCGGCGGCCTGCGAACCGTCTGTGAGCTGCAGGGCGAGAAACGTCCCGACAGTCAGAATCGCCGACGCGGTTCCGGCCAGGATCCATCCTCCTCTGCCGCCGGTACGGGAAGGGCGCAGAGGCTGTAGGGCAGGAGAGGCCGAGGCCGGCGAGGGGAGCGAGGCCAGCATGGCGGCGACGTTCGTCTGGACCGATCCGTAGCCGGTCATATCGTAGCTGCCATCCTTGCGGAAGGCTTTCTCGATCGTCTGCTGGGCCTTCAGCTCGTGCCGCAACTCTTTATCGAGAGCAATCTGGATAAAGAAGTCGTGCTCCTGCTGAAGGTTCATCTCCCCTTCCAGATAGCGACGAAGCAGTTCTTCCCGTTCGATCCGATTCATTTCCGTCTTCCTGTAGTTCCGTGTATCACTCTGCAGTTTCGCGAAGGGGATCATCCCCTTCGTCATCGTCTCCCATCGCGATCAGGGCCGCAATGATCCGTCCCAGCTTCAGACGTCCCCGCCAGGCCCGTGTCCGGATGGTGCCGATCGATTCATCAAACATTTCCGCCAGCTCTTCATAGCTGTATCCCGAATAGGAGTGAAGAATCAGAAGTTCCCGCTGGCTTTCGGGGAGATGATCCAGCGCAACGATCACCGCCTCCTCCATCTCGGTCATGCCGTCGATCCGTGTGCGGGGCTCCCATTCCCGCGGGAGCTTCTCCAGAGGTATGCCGGGACGCCGGTCCCGCTTGTAATTCAGACAAAGGTTCCGGGTGATCCGGATCAGCAGGCCCAGGGGACTTCTCGGGGCTTCCCGTCCGTTGGAGCGGAAGCGGGCCATCCTCTCCCACACGTCCTGCAAAATATCATTTGCGCTTTCAGCATCCCCCACAATTTTCAGGCAGTAGGAGTAGAGGCGGGAAGTGTGGCGGTGGAACAACTCCATAAAGGAAGCGTCATCCCCCTCCAGAAAACGTTGGAAAAGTGCGACGTCCGTCGCCCCTTTCCGTTCGTTCGAAGACATCCCTTCTTCCCTTGGCTTCGTTTCCTGCGGTATGGTGATTTCCGAATTCATGCAATACGTGTCCGAAGTCGATCCCTTGGCGCCTGTGCCGACCAGGCAGGTTCTCGTCTGCATCAAAGGACACCGGGAGGAGGGGAAACATCACCGGCAGGGGGAAAAGATTTTCCTTGAATCCGTTGCCGTGATGTTTTCCGGCATAGGGGGTCTATATTATTCATTATCCCGTTATCGCCCGCCGTCCGGTACTTCCGGACGTTTGCGTACACACACGGTACTCCAGGAGTGTTGAATGCGATCCCTGACGGAAACGGAACGGCTGCTCTGCAGACTGATCCGGTCCTCCCTGTTGCTCGGAATGATCCTGATCGTTCCCTCGGCCTTCTCACAGCCACAACTTTCGGTGAGTCGGGATACGGTCGATTTCGGCCCGCTCCAGACCGGAATTCTGCGGGTTGATTCATTCGACATTGCCAATGCCGGCGATTCCACACTGATCGTCAACTCGTTCAGCCTCTTCGGCGACCCCGGTTTTGCCCTCTCGTTTCCCGCCGCTCCCTTCTCGATTGCCGCCGGCGAGCCTGTGACCATCTATGTGCAACTCAAACCCGGAAACGAGCGATTTCATTCCGGCGTGGTCGGAGTTCAGACCGATCAGGGGAGCGCTTCGGTGGTCCTGATCGGAGGGGGAGAAGTGCCGCAACTTCTGGTGGATCGGGATACGATCGATTTCGGTCCGCTGCCGACCGGGATCAGTCGGCTTGATTCGTTTACCATCGCCAACAACGGCAATTCGACGCTTACGGTCAACTCCCTGGATCTTTTCGGCGATGCCGGCTTCCTCCTTTCGGCTCCTGCCCCTTCCTTTGCTGTGATGGCCGGACAGGAGGTGACCGTTCGTGTACGGTTCGAGCCGGGAGACGAGAACGCTCACGTTGCCGTAACCCGTATCGTCACGGATCGGGGAACGGATTCGGTGATCCTGATCGGAGGAGGAACGGCGAAGTATGTGGACGGACTCGATTCGATCTACCGGCTCCGGTTCTCTTCTACGGAGGTCGAAATGTTCAACAGTCAGGTTCTTGAACTTGTCAATACGGGAGCGATCGCTACTGTGCAGGAGATCGTGACCGGCAGTCCGGACGCTGTGGAATTTGAATTCCCCTCCGAGTTTACCGAAGGATTCCGGATCCACAGCGAACCGACCCCGTTACGCTTCTACTACCTTCCTTCCACTGCCGGTCAGCATACTGCCCTGTATGAGTGCCGGACCGACAAGGGAATTTTCCTGTTGGAACTTCAGGGAGAGGCCTTCCTTCCGGATGCCGGACCGGACGGACCGTATGCGTTCAGACTTGATACGATCAGCGGAGATGTGGGAGGTCGGATGACGATGCGGATGGTTGCAGATTCGGTGCCGGCAAAGTTCGATGCCGATGCCGTCATTGAATTGACGCTCACATACGATCCGCAATCGCTCTGGCTGGGAGATGTCCGGTCGCTCAGAGAACACCTGACCGTCGACATGACGCCGGTTGCAGAGGGGCAGGCAAAGGTGACGATACGGGGCTTCCTGGAACAGGGAAATGAAGAGGAGGGAGATTGGCTTGAACTGGACTGGGTGGGGCTCTCAACCGGCGTGCCGAAAAATATCGTGGAGGGAGAGCTGACGGTCAAATCGCCGAACGGTCTCTCCTCCCGGAGTCTTTCCGGACTTGTTCTTCTGGAGGGATGTACGCTCGGAGCCGGAACGTTCGGTCGGAGAATCACCCTCTCTTCGGTCGGGATCGATCCTTCGGGAGGACGACTCCTGATCGAGTATGTCGCTCCCGACGGAGTTTCGGGTCGACTGGGAATTATCGATATGCTGGGGGCCGGTCGGCGGATGCAGAGACTGGAGGGGGGGAGCGGCGCCGGGGAGCGTCTGGAGATCAACCTCGGAGATCTGCCGCGCGGGCTCTACGGTCTGCGAATCGAGTTTGCCGACGATGTGTTGCTGGTCCCGTTTATCCGCCCCTGAGAGGGTGTCTTAAAAGTAGCCTGTGTGCTCTGTGGTCTGAGCAATCACAGAGAAGTATCAGGGAAATGCTCTACCGCTTGGTGATTCTTCGTGCTCTTGGTGACTTGGTGGTAGATCTCACCATCCGCCGCGGTCTTTGATGCGCCGTGGCGTGCGGACACCAAGGGCACCAAGTGCCACGAAGCAACACAGACTTCTGCAATTCGAGACTTTTAAGAAACCTTCTGAGAAAAGAACTGATCGTGAAGAGATGACGGAATCGCCTTCTTTCATACAAACCTTCGCATGTCTTCTCCTGCTGCTGGTTACGGCGATGGGAGAGATTCCCCTTCACGGACAGATCCTCGACGATCGGTCGGATGCTCCGGCTCTCGGAGTATTTCTCGATCTCGGCTACGGCTACCGCTACCACTCGCTCCCGGTCTTCTCCGGTTCGGCCGACTGCGGAGCATTCGATGATGGAAGTCTGATCCGGGGCACGCTGGGGCCGGAACTCCTTCTCCCCTCTCTTTTCGCGCCGAACTTCGGTCTGGCCGGACGTCTGTTGCTCGACATCTCCGAGTCGCATCTGGCGACGGCTGCCGAGCCGTTCGTCATATCTCAGGGGGAGGAGCCGCCGGTGCGTTTCGGTCACGAATACCGGCTTGCCGAGAAGAGGATTGCCGGGCGTCTGGAACTTCTGGCTGACTTCCGCATAGTGCGGCGTCTCGGTCTCAGAGTTGGAGGGGGAATCGGCTACGGAATCGCCGAAAGCTATGAACAGACCGATTACATCACCGATCCCCTCTACCGATTCCCCGGTGGCCTGCGCGAGCGTTCGATGCCGCAGGGGGGACGGGAGATCCGGAAGTGGACGTTCGGCGGCATCGTCTCGGCTACGACAACGCTTCCGCTCGGTGCCGACATCTTTATCGCTCCCCAGCTCTCGATTCGTGCGGAAACCCGTTCCTCTGATGCCCCGATCAACGACGGCGGACTCAGCGGATCGTTCGGCATCTCGATCGGGACATTTCTGAAGAAGCCTGCGGTGGCCCCCCCTCTGCCTGCGATTCCCCTTTCGGCCTCGATCGATCTGGGACTCTCTCCCGATGCCGACGGGGTTCCGGTCGATTCCAGTATTCATGTGGTCGAGGTGTTGCGGCTTGCTGAGGGTGAAGAGATATGGAGGCCGGATCGAACGGTCTATCCTCCGACCCTTGCGGTCAATCCGGTCTGGGAATCGTCTGACGGGATCAGGGAGTGGGAGATTCGCTTCCTCTGTGAAGGGGAGCCGTTGGGACGATTCACAGGGGATGATCCTGAAGAGCCTTCGGAGTTGAACTGGAAGATTGCCGACAAGTCCGAACTCGATACGATCCAGACGCTGGAGGTCCGTATGATAGTGATCGATTCCTCGGGAAGGACCGTGACGGCGATCGACAGCATCCATCTGCATCTGCGACGATCACAACGGTTTGCCCGTTATCTTCCGGAGCGAACCGTCTGGACCGACCTCTATCCCGATTCGGAAGGGATGACCGAGGGAAACCGGAGTATGCTGCTGGAGGTGATCGATGCGGCGGAGACCGGAGACCGGATTATTCTGCAGCCCCGGAGCGGAAACCGGGGGGAGATCAGTCCGGCGCTGATCGAACGGATGCACCTGCTGGCTGCGGAACTTCACTCCCTGATGAGACAGTCGGGCAAGACCGGAGTCCGGGTTGATCTGCTGCCGACCCCGGAAGGGGCAACCGAGGGAGATCTCTACACGAGGCTGCCGGATGAGGTGCGCAGTGCCGGCTATATCGAAGTGATCGTACAGAGACGGTAGGAGGAGCCGACACGTTGCCCGAACGGTTCCCTCCTCCCTTGTTTCTCACTCTCCGATAAATTTCGGTTTCCGCTTCTCCAGAAAGGCTTTCGTCCCCTCCTTGAAGTCGGTCGTGCCGCACGTCTCGCCGAAGAGCGTCGCCTCGTAGGCCATTCCCTGTTCCACTTCCAGATCGAGTGAGATCATCGTCGCCCGCAGAGTGTTCCGCACGGCTACCGGACCCTTCGAGAGGATCGTCTGCATCATCTCCTCGGCTTTCGCCATCAGTTCGTCGGCCGGATAGACGTGGTTGGCAAGCCCCATCAGTTCGGCCCGTTCCGCGTCGATCAGTCCGCCGCTCAGGTTATACTCGATTGCCCGACCCAGCCCGACCAGTCGGGCAAGCCGCTGTGTGCCGCCGAATCCCGGAATGATGCCGAGATTGACCTCCGGCTGTCCGAACTTTGCCTTTTCGCTTGCCAGTCGGATGTGGCAGGCCATCGCCAGCTCGCAACCACCCCCCAGCGCAAAGCCGTTGACCGCAGCGATGATCGGCTTTCCCAGATTCTCGATCATCGAAAAGACTCCCTGACCCCGCCGGGAATATTCCTGTCCGGTATACCCGTCCAGTCGGTGGAGCTCCTCGATATCGGCTCCGGCGGCAAAGGCTTTCTCTCCGGCGCCGGTGATGATCGCGCCGCGAATCGAGTCATCCCGTTCCACCTCGGCGATCACCCTGCGAAGATCATCAAGCAGCGCAATGCTCAGTGCGTTCAGGGCTTCCGGTCTGTTCAGTATGATGATGACGTATGCGCCTTTCCGCTCGACGCTCAGTGTGGCATATTCCATATGTTCGACCATTATCATTAATCGTTGAAGTTCCCGCAATCCGGGAAGGTGACACAAACGGATCGGAAGGGAACGGTTCTGTTCTTCCCTTGTTCTCCGGCTCTGCAATTCCATGCCGATCGGAAGCAATGCGGCTGTCCGGTGTCCGGGTCTCAAAGATAGCAAACCGACCGGCGATGCCCTCACCTCTTTGGTTGACAGTCTGTGGGAGCGTAGATTCGGACCCTTCAGGGGTCGATTCCATGTCGGCCGTCCGGTTCGATTGCAAAGTAAATACAGGCGAAATGTCGTGAAGAACAGATCGAAGTCCGAGGAGGAAAAGGAGCTTCAGGCGAAGAGGAAAACCGTCCGGCTGATTGCCGATCGGCTGAAGAAACGGTTTCCGGGAAGAGGAGATGATGAGCGGGAGATTTCCTTTGTCGATACGCTGGTGGCGATCATTCTTTCGCAGAACACCAATGATCTGAACAGCCACAAGGCCTATCAGGCACTCAGGATCAGTTGGTCCCGATGGGAAGAGGTAGCCGAAGCCGATCCGGCCGAAGTGGCGGCGACGATTCGCGTCGGCGGTCTGGCCGAGCAGAAGACCGCGGCGATCCAGAGCACGTTGCGGGCATTTATGGAACGGTGGGGGACTGTGGAACCGGAGGAGATCGGGGCGATGCCGGACGAGGAGCTGCTTGCATTCCTCACCGGTATCAAAGGTGTCGGGTTGAAGAGCGCCTCCTGCGCGATGATGTTTGCGCTCGATCGCGATCTCTGTGCGGTCGATACGCATCTCCACCGGGTTCTCAACCGTCTCGGCATTATCTCGGCCTCCACGCCGGACAGGACGTTCCGCGAACTTCGTCCCCTCCTTCCGAAGGGGCGGGCGCGGGAACTTCATGTCAGCCTGATCCGGTTCGGGCGGCAAATCTGCAAGGCCCGCTACCCCCACTGTTTTGAGTGTCCTCTGTACGATATTTGCCGGTGGGACGAAAAGGAGGACTATGCTGCGGCGGGAAAACAGGGGCCAAGAGCGGTCAGCGGGGATTTCCTGATTACGGACGGAATTTGAGCTGTAGTTGAATGGTTCAATAGTTTGATAGTTCGATGGTTGGGAGACGGCAAATCCGGGGTGCCGACCATTAACCATTCAACAATTGATTGCCCGATGGCTGCGAGGAGGCTTCAAGCATTTCGGGAGACAGAAAACCGGACGGCACTGACTATTGAACCATCCAACTATCCAACCATTCGACCACCCAACCGAAAAAAAATGCCCGAACTCCTTTCGGAATTCGGGCAGTTTCTTTGAAGTCAGGGTAACCCGTCACTACCTTTCTTCAAAGAAGTGTTCCCAGGAGGCACATCTCAGGGAGCCATTTGAGAACGTTGAGGTTGCGCCGGGTAGACGTGACGACGCCCGGTTTCGTGCAAGGAAAACCACCGTCGTTAGACTCTGTAGCAAAATCCTTTTCACCCCTGTTTTTTTGAGAGATGCATCAGGCCAATACCATACGATTGCGAACCGGCGAGGAGATTCCCCTCTCGGCAATCTCCTTCAGCACCAGCAGGAGCGGGGGGCCGGGGGGGCAGCATGTGAACAAGGTGGAGACCCGTGTGGAGGCAAAGCTGAACCTGCTGGAACGTCCGGAACTGAGCGAGGAGACCAGAGCGAAGCTGGCCGAGCGGCTCGGGAACAAACTGGACGGCGAGGGAAATCTTCGCGTCGTCGCGGCCACCTCCCGCTCCCAGCACGCGAACCGTGCCGAGTCTGTCAGAAAGCTGCAGGCTCTTCTGGACGCCGCCTTGAAACCCCGAAAGAAGCGTGTGCCGACAAAGCCGAGCCAGGCCGCAAGGAAGCGTCGCCTTGAGGCGAAGAAACGTCTGAGCGATAAGAAAGAGGGGAGAAGGTGGAAGCCCGAATGATCTCCCCTTCGTTTTCTCAACGTACGTGCATCCCCCGCGACGCACTCATCTCCCCCGCCTGCAACCGGTAGAACCAGGCTCCCGGCGTCAGCCGGACACCCGGTGCGATCTCCCGGAATATCCGGATCGTATGTTCTCCCGGACCATATATCCCTTCATTCCGTCGCACAATTTCCCGTCCCTCCGTGTCGTAAATCGTCAGCGTCACCGGGAGCGAACGCCCTTGCGGAATCGTGAACGGGATCACTGTTGATTCGCCCATCGGGTTCGGCACGTTCTGCCCGACCGTCAGACTGTTCCGCGTTGCCGATCTCTCTTCCACACTCAGCGGAGCGATCACCGTGCTGAAGACGCCGTTGCCGTGTGTCCCGATCGCCACAAATCCATCCGACTGACGGGCGTCAATCATGTCGACGACGCTGTTGCCGATGGTTTCGGCCCCCTCTTTCGTCCAGATCGTCTCATCGCCGTTCAGGAACGTTGTGGAATAAAGACCGGTGCTTGTTCCGACCAGATGGATCGTCCCCTTTCCACGGTGCAGGATCGTGATCCACCGGACCGAGGGACCGGCTCCGCTCCCGCTCGGGTTCTCCTCAAGGTTGCCGCTTGTCGTCCGCCAGGTCTCGCCGGCATCGGTGGTTTCGTAAAGACTGATCACGTTGTAGTTCGAGAAGGCGACGACGGCCCGGTCGCCGTTTTCCGGATCGACCGCAATCGAGGAGACAAAGGCCCCCTGTGGGAAGTTCGTTCCGGTCACTTCAACGGCCGTCGGATTCTCACCGAGCGCATCATCCATTCGGTAGATCCGCCCTCCGGAAGTGCCGTACCAGAGACGGTGCGAAGGGTTCTCATCGGAGACGGCGATGGCGGAGATTTCTCCTTGCTCAATCGTTCCGCCGCTCAGCGAATCCCAGCCGAGCGAAGTCGGTGCGTTGCCGTTCAGCGGGATCGCCGTCACGTCCCGGTTCCGGAAGAGTCGCCGACCGATCGGCAGGTACATCACCCGTGAGTCGTTCGGATCGAGAATGAATGGATTGATGAACCGATAACCGTCGGCTCCGGCCGGATCGATCCGGGTGGAACCGGTGGCCTCTCCCGCACCGTCAAGCTCCACCCGATAGATTCTTCCCTGTTGTTTGGATACATAGAGATACTCCCCGCCGTCGGAGATTGCGCAGTAGGCGCCGTCGCTGCTTCCGGTTCTGATCCACGGAGTCGTTCCGTCGGTCGTGCGGGTCCGCCACGTCCCGTTGTCCTGCAACCCTCCGATAATCGTCCGGTCGCCCGGCGAACCGTGGTCGATTGCGACCGTGTAGAACTGTGTGGTCAGGTAGCCGCTGTTGAGCGAGATCCAGAAGACCGAATCGGCAGTGCAGTCGAGCGTCTTGTGGACTCCGCCGTCGCTCACGCTGTACATCACCTCGGGATTTGTGCGGGAGAAGACGACGTCGTGCTGATCGGCGTGATGCTCCGGATAGGAATACTGCTCGATCACCCCACTGTCCCGCTTCCAGTCGCGAAAGCCTCCGATCCACGACGTGTTCTCCGTCGATGCGAAGCCGTCGGTGGAGCGATAGAGATTCGTTCCGCCGATGAACACGATATCTTCGTCGTCCGGCTTGACGCGGACGTGGAGGTCGTATCCCCCCTGCGTGAAGAGATCGCCGTTTCCTGCGGTCGCGGTGGTGAAGGCGGGAAGGTTCGCCGAACGGTTCTCCCAGGTTCCGCCGCTGCCGGAGCCGTCGCCGGAGACGTAGGTATATTTCCAGAGGGATTGCCACGAGGAATCTCCACGGAAATTCCTGCCGAGAAAACCGGAGCCGGGAGTCTCGGCCAGAAAGTAGACGATGTTTTCGTCCGATGGGGCGATGCCGATCACGATTCTGTTGTAGTCCTCCGGCATGTCTTCCGGCGTGATGTTGGTGAACGATTCGCCGTCGGTTGATCTGTAGATTCCCTGCTTGTCGCCGTCGCTGCTGAGCGTGGCGTAGACGACACCGGTGGAGGTGACGGCAATGTCGCTGAAGTAGGAGGGATTCTGAAGTGCGCTTGGTCTGAGTACGTCACGCCAGATCGTTCCGCCGTCGACCGAGCGGATGATCCGGCCGTAAATGGCTGCGTAGACCTCATCCTCTTCTTCGTTCGAGGGATCGACCGCAATCCGCCAGACGTTATCCCGCGTGTTGAATGTCTGGGGCGTTCCCGATGCGGTCGCCTCCAGCGAAAACCAGGTCTCTCCGTTGTCGGTCGACTTGAAGATGCCGTCTCCGTGCCAGAATGCCCCTCCACCGGAAGCGCTGTTCCCCCAGAGTTCTCCCGAGCCGAAGTACCACGTCTGTGTTCTTCCCGGTCGCGTATCCTGCGCAAGCGTCGTCACGCTCGGCAGTTGATCCGGTCGCGTCGTCATACGCCAGCTTCTCCCTCCGTCGGTCGATTTCCACATGCCGCCGCTGACCCCTCCGGCCAGGATGATCTCCTCATCGGCGATGTCCACGGCCATTCCCCGCGTTCGTCCTCCGACGTTCCAGGGACCGCGATGCGTCCAGTCGTAGGAGGCGATGCCGGCCGCTTTCAGGAGAGGAGAGCCATGTCCGCGACGGGGGAGCGTGGCGGAGAAGGCGATCTCGCGACGACGAATGTCATCGGGAATCCGTCCGGTGGCCGGATCGCGAAGCCGCTCCCACTCCCACCGGATTCGTTCCGATGAAATTTCCGGTCCCGTCCCGCCGGAGATCGTCTCTTCGGCTCGGTTGAAGGGAGAGAAATGGAAAAGACCGGCGACAAGAACGATGCCGACAAGAAGAAGGGAAGGGAGAACGTATCGACGGTTCATAACGTCATGAAGATTTATTGAATGAAAAACCAAGTATACTCCATTTCCGGGTGACGATCAACCCATAGATCGTCAGCCACATCTATCATGTATCCTGTATCAGAAAAGGCGGCCGGATAACCCGGCCGCCTTGTTCACAAACCATTCCCGATTTGCCGTTCCCTTACTGACGAACCATCCGGACCGTCTGTTCCGCATCGCCGACGCGAAGGACGACAAGATAGGTTCCGGCGGGCGTGGCGTTCCCCGCTCCGTCTCTGCCGTTCCATTCCAGACGATGTTCTCCCCCCTCGAACGGCGCGACTGCCGTCCCGTAGATCTCCCGACCGAGCAGGTCATAGATCGCCAGTCCGGCATTTCCGCGACGCTGAAGTGTGAAGAGGAACTCAACCGGCTCGTCCCGGTCGCTTGGGTTCCGCACAACGCTCAGTCCGAAGTCGGGGGCAAGACCGATAACCGGCACCGAACTTGTGCCGGCAATCGTGTCGAACCGGACGCTCGGATCGTAGCTCTCGGAGAAGATCGCAGCGACGTAGGCGATGCTGTCGCCGACGTTCAGTTCGGGAATTACCGGCGCACCGAATGTGGTCGTGTCCCAGGTTGCCTGCGTCTGGGACATGCCCCCTTCTCCCTGCTGATTCTGGTCGTCCTTGTACCAGAATCTCCGCGTACCGTTGATGTTGCTTGCTCCGCTTGCGGTCACGATATGGGCTTTGCCGGTCGGTCTCCCGTCCCGCGTATACCAGATGATGCCGAGCTCCACATCCTCTCCAGCCTTCATTTCGCTCTGGAAGAAGTCCCAGCTCGGCCATCCGTCGGCTGCCGTCTTCCGGTTGTCCGCTTCATGTCCGTAGCCTCCCCGATTCGGGTTCCCGTTCCTTCCGGTTGTGTCGGGGGAGGCGATATCGTCGGTTCCGAGCCAGCGGCACTGGAACTTGACGTGGATCGGCAGTCTGTGCCGGTCGATGAATGCGAGCTTCGCCTCGATCACGCTCCGGTCGTTCGCTCCTCCCCCGGCCGTCCGCTTCATCAGTTCGCTCAATTCCTCCAGCTTCTCGCGGTGCGTTCGATCCAGCGACAGATTCGGATTGGTTCCGATCAGCCATTCCAGACTGTTTGCACAACCGGCCGGAGCACAGGCGTTCCAGTCTCCTGCATAGCCGGTCGAAGAGCTCGGCCGGTTGGTCGCTGAATCGAGGTCGATGTTCGGCACGTTGCAGCCCCGGTAGACCGAATCGATCCGGGCCGGCTTGCCGAAGGTCCGGTTCGGTGGTCCGCTGTAGGAGGGAATAGTGGATGCGTTTGCGTCGTATCCCGAACCGACGATGTAGGGGGAGGGTGACGGCACGTGCCGTTCCCACGTATCCGGGAGCGATCCCGGATTGAACGAGACGACCACTTCGTCATCAACTTCCGGCAACGCCCAGAATTCCCCGACCGCCGTTCCCGGCGAGAATCCGAGTTGCGAGAAGTCGATCCAGTAGTCGATCTCCTCCGATTGGCCGAACGGCGGCAGCACCATGTTTCGGACAAGCCAGACCGGAGGCGCATCGACCGTAGGGCGGGCGTAGACGTTCAGGAAGCGCGTCCTGTTCGAGGGATCGGTCCTCCAGGTCATCCTGCCGGTCGTCGATCGCGGTACGTTGAAGGGTGATGCAAAGTCGATCTGCGAGAACCGGATCTGCTCGGTCGGCGGGTTCGGGAAGGTGACGGTGGAATCGTAGCTTTCGGAGACGACACTTTCGATCCGCAGCTCCCGCGTGGTGTTCGCCCATCCGCGCAGAACCGGTATGCCCTGAGCGGTCGTGTCCCACGTCAGGATCTGCTGGCGCGTCCCGCCGGAATCCCGCTGCCTCTTGTCGTCCTTCACCCAGAGCCGTCGGACGCTGTCGCTCAGATTGATCGCCCCTGAGGCCACCACCCAGTGTCCTCCTCTGCGCGTTCCGGTGCTGTCGTACCAGCCGAAGAGAATTTCCACGTCCTCTCCATGCTGCATCTCTCCCCAGAAATACTCCCACGTCGGCCAGGCATTGGCCGAGGCGTTGTCGTTCCGTCCGCTGTGACCGTAGGTGTTGTCGGGAGAGGGGATGCTGTCTCTTCCCTGCCACTTGCTCTGGAACTTCACGCGGATCGGCAGCTTGTACTTGTCGATCAGCGCCAGTTTGCCCCGGACAAGCTGGGTGGTTGTGACCCCCTTCTCTGTCTGCCGGTTCATCAATCTGCTCAACTCTTCGGTCATATCCCGATGACCGAGCGAGGAGTCGATGCGGGGGTGGGTCCGCTGCAGCCAGACCAGACTGTTCGATGCGGCGGCCGGACCGCAGGCATTCTTGTCTCCGGCGTATCCGGGACGTGAGGTCGGGTTGAAGCGTGAGGAGTCCAGATCGATGTTCGGTACGGTGCAGCCCCGGTAGACCGTGTCGATCCTTCGCAGCGTCGGCCAGGCTACCGGGGGGAGGGGAGTGGTCCTCAGGGGATCCGGAGTCGCCTCAGGCGATCCGTCGTGGACGTCGTAGATAAAATCGCCGACGTCGATCGGGACGTAGACCGGTGTCCCGGGTGTTGTCCTCAGCAGATCGTCGCCGACGGTGATCGACACGTCGAGCAGATCCAGATCGGTTCCGTCCGGCAGACCGAGATCGGCAAGATCGAACCAGTAGGTGACCATCTCCGGACGGTCGAACGGCATCAGCGGCATGTTCTGTACGATCCAGCTCTCCGAACGGGGAACGCCCGGTCGCCGGGCGACGACGTTCAGGAATTGCATCTGTGAGGTCGGTCCGTAGCGGACGGAGAAAATTCCCTGATGCGAGTTCGGACGGACAAACGGAGCGACGAAGTCGACCTGTTCAAGCGTGATATCGGTCAGCGGTTCCGGCAGGGGCTTCACGCGGAGGGCAACCGGGAACTGCAGCGGCGAGTTGATCGCGTCAGCGTTGCTGAACTCCGTCCAGATGATGTGCGTTCTCAGCGGGTTCGCTTCAAGTTTCTGTGGCTCGAAAACGAAGACGGCAAGATCGTTCCCCCCTCTCTGCACATTCACTCCATCTCCCGCTACGACCGCATCCCAGACGATGTCTTCCTCGCGTAATCCTTCCAGTATCCGAACTTCTTCCCGCACGTTCCGGACGGAAAGAGGACTCAGCAATCTGCTCAGACTTTTGGGAAGGCTGACGAGCCACGGAGCGCCGCCGTAATCCTCGCGCTTGGTGAACCGGCGACAGGTGTTCTGGTCGATACGCCATCCGCGCGGCGGATTCTGCTTCAGGTTGGCCAGTGTTCCCCGATAGAGTTGGTCTCCCTGCACACCGATTACCGTAATGCTGTCATCAGCGGCGTTATAGTTGATGTTGAAACCTCCCTGCGACGGAAAGCCGACGATGTAGGGGATCTCCACCGGACCTTCGGCCTGATACAGATTGAAGATCGTTACGTTGTTCTGGAACGGAACCAGATCCAGCCATAGCGGCTGTCCCTGCAAGACGTAGCCGGTGTTGACCAGCACCTCCGGTGTCCGCAGATAGTCGGTGGCGTTCGTCGGCAGAGGGAAGTTTGTGGGGAAAGAGCTTCCTGCAAGATCGGTCGCGTGGATTTCCAGGCGCGGACTGACGTTCCCGGCATAGTGGGTCGATGCGTGGTCGATCTGTCCCTGGAACCCGACGAACTGGGCCGGACTGAACCGGGCCTGTACCGAGTCGGAGACTTTCAGTTCGTCAAGCACTTCACACAGTGGTGTTTTCGAGGCGACCGATTCCACAAGGAGCATCGCGCTTGCGCAGCCGATTGCCGAATCCCCGTTCTGCCACGTCCCCCGGAAGATCATGTCCCGCTCGTTGCACGATCCGTCGGCACACATGCCGTGGCTGCGGATGGCGATGGTGATGATCCGCGACTCGCACGGACCGAGCGTGATCCGTCTGTTCAGTTCCTGCGGATCGACCTCTTCCGGATTTCCGTCGGGGATCAGAAAGCCGGGTGACATCGTGTCGGCGAAGGCGACCGGGAAGACGTCGGTGCCGGGATTCGGGTTGGAGATAGCGCTGACGCTGCTGTCGTATGCGGCCTGCGGATTGGTAAATCCCTGCGGAAGTCCGGCGGTCTGCCGTCCGACGCTGGAAAGATCGAGCGTCACGCTCTGCGTCGGATGGTTGTTCTCCACCAGAAAGTGCATCAGGGCCTGATCCCCCCGCCGACACCGGACCACGTCGCTGTTGTCCGGCGTCAGGTGGGAGATCATCAGTTCCGGTATGTCGTTCCCGTTACTTGCCGGAGATTCCGGTACCATGCAGACGGTGGCGTCGCCGATGCCGGTGATGACCGGAGAGGGGATCGGAAAGTTCGGTGTGGAGGGGAAGGCGACGCTGTAGTTGCCGGTGATCAGGCAGCGATAGCGGCCCGTCGGACTGAACGTGCCGGGGGGAGCCTGAAGGACGAAGACGTTGCTTCCGTTTGCCAGCAGTTGCGCTCCCCCCTGGGTCGGTGTATTGACCGGTACGGTGACCGGACCGAGCGTTGCACCCGGACCTCCGCCGACCGGAACGCACCGGAGCGTTACCGCAAGCGAGGCGGCCGTCGGGTCGGGACAGCCGTTGTTCCAGAGAATGTAGGGGAGCAGAACCATCCGGATCGTAGCGCTTCCGTCCGGACGGATGGCGACAGTGTGGGGAACCGACTTGCCGAGCCAGATGGTCCGGTTGCAGCGGGGAGGAGCAGGTGTCCCGCCGCAGGCTTCTGCCGATACGGAGGCCAGAAGCTGGAAGCCTGCAATCGTGACGACAAACGCCAGTGCAAGTAATACTCTCTTCTTCATGCTGAGTCTCCTGATGATGTATGATAGATGGTCTCGTTCTGCGTGGTGTCGTTTCAGCGATCTGTGCAGTCGAATCCGGTGTCGAAACATCTCTGCGTTTCGATCAATCAGGCGTGGTGTAGTCGGTATGGTTCCGGAGTCGGGATGCCGGAGGAATACTCCCCGTCCACCCCATTTCAGATTATGCCTATACGGTACAGTCGCGAAGCATCGCTTCGTGTGGGAAGAGATAACGGTGCGGATACCCTTCCCCGATCAAATTCAGGCGTGGTGTCATGAAGAAGCCCCCTCCCGAAGGAAAGAGACAAAGCAAATGTAGCCGATTACAAACCCAAATACAAATAAACTTCCCCTA
>CAMLOB010000017.1 GCA_946481475.1 uncultured Chlorobiota bacterium
TCGCGATCGCGACGCTTCTCCTCATGCTGCTGGCAATCGGTTTCGGGGCAGCCTCCTTGGGGAAGTCGTTCCGCCGCTATTCCATCGCGACCATCTGGGTATTCGCGGTGTTCGGAACCCTGACCTTTCTGAGCGAGCGGAACGTCACCTTCGATCCCGCCCTTCTGCCGACCGGTATCGAACAGACGATCGATCCGCAATTCCTTCCGGGGGCCGGAGCCGAGTACCGATTGATCGAGAGTCCGAACCTGAGCCTCTTTGCGGAAGTCACCAACCTCCTGGCCCAGAGCTACCAGTGGTGGCAGAACTACGAGGCGCCGGGACTGGAACTGCGGGTGGGGGGACGAGCGCGGTTCTAAAGGGGAAGGCAAAATTCAAAATGCCGGACGTGTCCAGGCAAAGCCGATACCTCTTCCTTTTGCATTTTGACTTTTCAATTGACCCCGATATGAAAAATCCAAAACACCCGGACATGTTCAGCTATAGCCGACAGATCCACCTTTTTCCTTTTGCATTTTGACTTTTTAATTGATCATCGATTCATGAATCTTATCAGCTTCTTCACCAAGGGGGGACCGGTCATGTACCTGATCCTCCTCTGTTCGATCATCGCCGTCTATATCATCGTCGAACGGGTGATGGCTCTGCGGCGTGCCCAGGAGGTGCCGGAAGGATTTTCGCGACAGCTTCGCGACTTCATCCGGGTGGGAGACATCAAGAGCGCGCTGCTTTACGCTTCCCGCTACGACATCCCGATCGCCCGCGTCATCAAGTCCGGACTGGTGAAAGTTCACCGGGGCTACCGTCGCGTGCAGCAGGCAATGGAAGATCAGGGGCGAGCCGAGATGCACGTGCTGGAGCGGTATATGGGAATTCTGGCGACCGTGGCCGGCGTCGCGCCGCTGCTCGGGTTTCTCGGAACGGTGATCGGTATCGCCATCGCCTTCGAGGAGATCGCTGCCCGGGGCGGACAGGTAAGTGCTGATGTTCTGGCCGACGGAATCTCGCAGGCGTTGTACACCACGGTCTTCGGTCTCATCGTCGGCATCCCCGCCTTTGCCGCCTACAATTACCTGAACGGAATGATTCGGGGTGTGGTCGGGAAGCTGGAAAATCAGGCGCGGGAAATCTTCGACGTGATTGAAGAGGAACTCCCCTCGGAAGGACGCTCGAAAACTTCGATCCCGGCTGCCGACGCAGAACTGCAGGATGGAGGGAAGACGTTATGAAGTTCTCCGGTTCGCAGGACTCCGGCTATCTCTCCGCCTTCAACTTCTCGTCGCTGACCGATATCGTCATGCTCCTGCTGATCTTCTTCCTGCTGACAAGCTCGTTCGTTACGACGAAGGGACTCGACGTCGTTCTCCCCGAGGCGGCCAACACGGATCAGCATCAGGACATGCGGGTCGACGTCAGCGTGAAGGAGGACGGCACCATCGCGTTCAACGGAGAGCCGACAACAAAAGAAGAGCTTCCCGGTCTGATTACCGAATCCATCAAGGCCGACACTACGACGGCAACCGTGGTCGTCCTTCGCGCCGATCAGGCATTGCCCTACAGCACCGTCGTCGAGATGCTCGACATTATCAAGGGAGCGGGAGCAACGAGGTTCTTTCTGGCGACGGAGAGGAAGGAGTAGGTTGGAGGCATTTCGTCTTGGCCGGGTGACATTGAACAGGTAGTGTTAGTCAAGTAACGGGGGAACACCCCCCTGCCCCCCTCAAGGGAGGCTCGGGGTTTTCTTCTTTGTCCGGGTGACATTGAACAGATAGTGTTAGTCAAGTAACGGGGGAACACTCCCCTGCCCCCCTCAAGGGGGGAGAGGCTCGGGGTTTTCTTCTTTGTCCGGGTGACATTGAACAGGTAGTGTTAGTCAAGTAACGGGGGAACACCCCCCTGCCCCCCTCAAGGGGGGAGAGATATGAAACAGCGTGAACTCGAAATACCGGAAGCATCGTTCGAACGGCGGAACAGACAGACCTCGTGGCTTGTCTCGTTCATCTTTCATGTTGCTCTCCTTCTCCCTCTTTTTCTGATCACCTGTTCACCGAGTACGGAACCGGAAGATCTGACGCTGATCGAGTGGGGAGGAAGCGGAGGTATTCCCGGACTGGATGCGCCGATCGGCAAGACTCCGAAGGGGGAAACCGACGGGGGCGACAAGAGTCAGCCGGTCACCGAAACGAACCAACCCAAACAGACAACCGAACAATCCACACCTCCTTCACAGGCAACAGAGAAGCCGACGAACTCTCCTTCGCAGGAGAAAATATCGGCGAAGGAACAACCGAGCAGCCGGCAGGATCCCCGAACCGACACCAAACAGGAGTCGAGCAGTTCCCAGGAGACAAGCAGCAATGCCGGAACAAACAACAATCCGGATAAACCTCAGGGAGATCCGAGCGGAGACGGGGACAAACCGGCCGGAGGGGGGGGAGGAAGCAGCGTGGGTATTGCCGGGGGAGGTATCGGCCGATGCTGGAATACCAGTCCGGGTGCAGCGGCCCGGGGGGCGACCACAACACAGTCGGGAAGCGTTACGCTGGCGTTCACCGTCAAGGCGGACGGTCAGGTGACCAACATCCGGAAAGTCAGTGGTGCCACAGCACTGTTCAGCAAGGCCCAGTCGCTTCTCTCACGCGCCCGTGCATGCCGGGCCGAACCGGGAACGCCCGATGTGCAGGCACAGATCACATATAACTTCACGCTGAACTGACGTTAGGCATCTCCCGGCAGAGAGAGGGAATCTCCGATCGAATCTTCTTCCCCGGTGCATCCCCATCCGTCCGGCGGACTTCAGATTTCAACCTTCAGACTTTCAACAGAACGACCGGATACGAGAAGCGGAAGAGACCGGCAAACCGATCCCTTCCGCTTTTCCTTTTCCTTCACTTGGAGACGGAACGTCCTTAGGACGCCTGCCGCTCCACCATACCGCCGAGCGTGATCACATACTCGCTGGTCGTCGCGTCGAACGAGACCTTGTAGGTCGTCGGATAGAATCCGGTCTTCTGATATGCCTGCGGCAGCTTCAGAAGTTCCTCAAGCGTCGGCTTCGTATCCAGCCATGCCTTGGTCATCATCGGCTCGATGAACGTCAGGTTCCCGTCCCACGATCCGTAGATCATCACCTCGGTGAAATTCCCCGGAGCGAGATTCTCCTTTGAATCGATCATATGTACACCCATCTGCGGCACACCCTCAGGAGCCGGAGGCGGAACGACATAATCAACCGGAATATACTGGGCATCAGGCAGATGTTCCGCCTTCGTCTGGAAATCCGGATCGGTCGGATCGATCGCCAGACGCTCCGCTTCGGTCATCATGTAGAAGTGCATGTCGAAGTGGGGAACGTCAAAGATCATCGCCGGCTCGTGGCCGTGCCCGTTCCAGTCGAGCGAGATATGATTGATGACGGTTGCCGATCCCTCGCTCGGAACGTTGAACCAGAGCGTTACCGGCTCGGCCTGATCCGGCAGCCCCTGCAACGCATCCTCGGTCATCCGGATGCCGATCTCGGTCGGATCGCCGTCGGCATCAAGCGTCACGAAGACCTTGGCCAATCCATCTCCCATATTCTGCGAAGCGGTAGAGTATGTCCCGCTCTTGTCATCCGGCTGCGCCGGATCATCTTCACAACCGGCAATCGCCAGTCCGCAAAGAAGAAGTGTTGCTACTCCCCAACGATTCAGTAGCCTGAAATGCATAACAATATGCCTCCTCTGTTATGAAATGGTAAAATGACCTGCAAATATAACGCACCTGTTTTCAAAAATCGGAACATTCTGCCGGAAGCAGGGGCAACTCAGGCCCCGGTCTCCCTTGCCGGTACGGTCCGCAGATAGGACCAGAGAGCGTGGATGTCGTCGTCGGTCATCAGGGCAGTAGAGTTCCAGGGCATCGCCTCCGGATTCATGGAGGCTCCATCCTTTTTCTTTCCAAGCCGCAATGCGGTTGTGAAATCAGCCTCGTTGTACGGGCCGAGTCCGTCCGGATGGGGCGTCAGGTTTGCCGCCGGGGGCCAGTCGGGAGGACCGCCCGGGATCGGACCACCCGAAAGATCGGGCCGATGGCAACCGACGCATCCGCCGATCTTCGTCAGATGCTCTCCGTACGCAACCGTCGGTCCGGGGACAGGAGCTGCGGGACGGGTTGCCGCCAGGTCGATATTCTCGACACTGAAAATCGGAAGCGCTCCGGTAGCGACGAGAACCCGGCCGAGCATCCCGAGCGACGGCGCCTCGGTCTCACGATCGACCGGCGGAACCGACAGAACGTAGGCGATCACCTTTCCGAGTTCCTCATCGCTCATATACCAGTACTCCTCGCTCGGCATCACCACGATTCCCTTGCCGTCCGGCTTCACCCCGTGGCGGATCGCCCGGACCCAGTCTTCGGTTTTGTAGGTCCCGGCAATTCCCCCCTTTCCGGACGTCAGATTCTTTCCCGCCACCACACCGATGATCGGCTCGTTGAGAAAGACCTTCCCGCCGAAGTCGGCTCCGTGACAGTCGATACATTTTCCGATGGCGGTTGCCAGATACTTCCCTTCAGCCAGCGAGGCCGAGTCGGTCGGGACGGTAACCGTTTCGGTCGGCACCTCGAAATCCGTGTCGAGCTTCGAATTGCTGATGATGTAGACAATTCCGAGAAAGATCAGGAGCAAGCCGACGATGCTCCCGAGAACGATACCGATCCACTTGAACGCTTTGCGCATTGGTTCTCCTCCAATAAATGAACGGTCAGAATATGTTGCTCCCGGGTGTGGGCCGGGTTTTGTGTTTTGTCGGGTAGACCTGGTTAGCTTTGAGCTTTGAGTAATCAGCTTTGAGCAGTCAGCTTTGAGCTTTGAGTAATCAGCTTTGAGTAATCAGCTTTGAGCTTTGAGCGATCAGTTTTCTGTGTTCTTTGCGCCTTTGCTCTTTGCGCCCTTTGCGTGAGGTCGGGTAGGGATTAGCTGTAAGCAATGACTTCGTATCCTTCCAGTCCTCTTAACTCTACGAACTCTCCCCCCTCCTCCCCTCCGGTGCTCCCGCATACTTCCGATATCGTCCGGTCAGCCGACCGATCAGCCGCTGGATCGGGAAAACGGTCTTCTGTACAAACCCGGGAATCTCGGTGATCGCAAACTCGTTCCGATAGCGGTGGGCCAGCCATGCCGCATCGAGTCCGTTCGGGCGTTTCCCTCCGTTCTCTTTCGTCGAGGCGTACATCTCCGTGAGGAAGTACTCGATGCTGTCCGGAGGACGGATGTACCCGCTGCAGACCAGATCCTCCTCCCCTGCATTCCAGAACCGGTGGGCGACCCCCGGCGCGAAGATGACCGTCTCCCCTTCTCCGGCATACTGTTTTTCTCTCCCCTGCACCTGATATCCGATCATCCCCTCCTCCACGGTCAATCCCTCCTCCTGAAGGAAATGAACGTGCATCGGCGGACCGCTCCCCGGCTTCACGCGGTTGCTGACTTCAAGATATTCCCCCCGCTCGTCTCTTCTGCGGGCAACGAACGTCAACTCTTCTCCACCCCCATTGGTAATGGTATGCGGATATGTGTACATAGCGATCTCCTGATACGATTTCCGGTTCACAACAGGCCTGTAACAGGAAAAAGGTAGGAGTCTACTGATAGATGGTATTGTAAAAAGGGGACATCCGGATCACCTCATCGCAGGCTTCGCCGAAACGGGTTCGCGGCATCGACGACAGGAATTTTCCGGGGGAGACTCCGGCCAGTTCTTTGAACTCCTTTGTGAAGTGAGCCTGGTCGAAATAGCCGCTTTCGTATGCGATCTCGATGTGGCGGATCGGTCCCCTGAACAGCCTGAGCGTATGCTGGAACCGGATGATCCGACTGAAGATCTTGGGTGGAAGTCCGACCGTCTCCTGAAAGCGACGGACGAACTGCTTGCGACTCAGCCCGTAGCGTTCGGCCGCCGCACTTATATGGATGCAGCCACGTTCAGCGGCAATCGTGTGGACGGCATCGACAACAAGCCGGTCCTCCCGTCCCCCTGCAAGCTCCGAGCGGAGGAATGCCTCGACAACATTCCGTCGCTCGTACGGGGAACCGCACTCCCGCAAACGCTCCTCCCCCTCACGAACCTTGTTGCTGAAAGCATGGTGTAGATCCAGATTCCGGTTGGTCGCCTCGTGAAGGGGAAAGCGGGTGAAGCGACGAACGCCCCAGGGTTTGAAGACGACGACAAACGTTCCCCCTGCGCCCTCGCGACAGTGATATTCCTTCGGTCGCGTGAAGTAGCCCCCCAGCGAGAGCGAAGGACACGGCACGGCCTCCTCCCCTTCCACCTGCACCGATGCGGTGCCGTCGTCATAGCCGAAGGCCATGGACATCGAAGGGGAAGGATAGAGACGCAGAGTGCGATCAGCCGAGGCATCAGTCGAGGATGGTCCCCGCATGTCGAGATAGAGCTCGACATACGGAGAAAGAGATGGGGAGGGACGAAGAAACATCGTCTGCATATCGGGTCTGTTCGGTTTGTGACGGGATCAGGGCAAAGATGGGGGAAGAGTCGGGTGAAATGCAAGAGAGCCGGGAGAGATTTTATCAGGAAGATTCCTATCCGGTTTGCGTTCGCTACATCCGGCATTCGTTGTCGGAAGACCGAAGCTCTGTTGGTGTATTCTTTGTGTCCGCCGTGGCGGATTGTGCCTTTGTGGTGAGACAACCCACTTCCGGTTACCGCACCGCAGAAGAGAACCGCTCCCGAACAGGCGATCCGGAAAATTCAACCATTCCCCAAGCTTTCAACAATCTCCGCCACATCCTCCCACTCCTCCATTACCTGATCGGCAGCGGTCTTCTCCTCGGCATACTTGTGCAGGTGTTCGGAACTCCGGTAGAGAATCGCCCGCATCCCCACCCCCTTGGCTCCCCGAATATCGGTCCGCTCGATATCGCCGATGTGGAGCGAGGTCTCGACCCTGCCGCCAAGCGGTTCCAGTGCCCGGAGGAATGCCTCGGGATGGGGTTTCGCCACGCCGGTTTCATCGCTGAAGATGAACTCCCGGAAGTACCGGGCGACGCCGTCCCGCTCCATCAACCGGCGGAGGACCGAGCCGGGAGAGAAAGCGGTGTCGGAGATCAGCGCAAGAGGAGCCAGCGAGGAGAGATGCTCCAGTCCCTGACGAACGCCGGGAAGGAGCCCCGGCGGATGCTCCAGAATTCCCTCCTCGAAAACCCGCACGACCCCGGCCATCGATTCGGGCTGAAGGTGGATTCCGAGCTGCCGCAGGATTTCCGCCACCATCTCCTCCGACGTCGGCGTCCTCTTCCGTCCCAGCCAGTGCCGGTCGAAATACTCCCAGAGACCGGCATAGGCCTTCTCGAACAGCTCTCCGTCCGGCTCACCGTGTTCGGTCCGGATCGCCTCGATCAGCACCTCCTTCCGCTGCGCGTTCCGTTCGGGTCCGCCGGAGCTGTCGTAGAGGGTTTGCCAGAAATCTATGGTGATTGTGGAGAAGGGCATCTGTTCGTTGTCGGTTCGATTGATGATTCCCTCAGAATTCATACGCCACCCGTCCCATCACCAGCCGGCCGATCGCAGGGGTGCCCACGAACTCTGCGTGTCGCAGCTCGAACGGACTTTCGTCGCTCCCCTCCACCCAGGTCAGCAGGTTCTGTGCGGTGAGCGAGAGGGTGAGTCCCTTCACCCAGGGGAGGTCGTAGCCGGCGTTCAGCGAGAGGGTGGAATAGCCCGGTACCTCTCCGGCGTAGACGCCGGAACGGACCGGGAATCCGTCGACGTGGCGGAAGAGAAGGGCGGCGTTCAGTCCCAGCCGCGCGCTCCGCCAGTCGGCGCCGATGTTGAACTTGAACTTCGGCGCGTTCAGCGAGAGATCGGCCACGCTGTCGAGGTTCGGGAAGAAGTTTTTGTCGACGTATGAGAGATTCCCGCTCAGCGTCAACCCATCCACTACCCCGACCTGCATCCCGATGTCATAACCGTAGAGCGTGATGTCGCCGTAGTTCCGGTAGGTCAGCAGAACGGCGGTGGAATCGGCCGCCTCGTTCGGCGAGACGGTTCCGAGAGGGAGCCCGGGGTTATCCTTGCTTCCGGCCTCGCCGGCAAGCTGCGGGACGAAGAGGGCGGCGAAGACCTGCGCCTGCTCTTCCGATACTCCGTTCTCCACGAAAACATCCACCAGATAATTGGTCAGGGATTCGGCGTTGAAGAAGACGGTCGGCGTGATCGTCTCCAGCGGTCCCACAAAGTTGTTGTACTGCGAACGGTAGAGATCGACGCTCAGTCCCACCCGGTCGAACAGCACCCCCTGCCAGCCGAGTTCGATCGTGTTGTTGATCGTCGGCAACACCTGCTCCCGACCGCTGACCCGCTTCCTCGCGAACGAATCGAACGTTCCGGTGTTCGGGTTCAGCACCCGGAGTTCGGTCTGAAGCGTCCCCTTCGGCGGAGCCGGAATCGCGTCGACGATCCCCCCGAGCGCCGGGTTCGGCAACAGATTTTTGGCAATTCTCTGGATGCTCGTCCAGATCGCCCCGATGTCGTCGGTCTCGATGTAGCGGGAGGGATCGGGGGCAAGGAACGAACGCATCATCGGATCGCCCTCGGCGTCGAACCGGAAGCTGTAGCCCTCCTTCGGGACGCCGGAGGCACGGACGTTGAACCCGAATCCGCTGTCGACCCGGACGCTCTGGGCGACGATGTCCAGAAACATGTCGTTGGTCGATGGGGCGGAGTAGGCGCGGTTGTAGGTCAAACGGAACGCACCGAGATCTTCCGGCGTCCAGACGACGGCGGCGCGGGGTGAGATCACCGGATCGTCCAGCCTGCTGTGCTTGTCCAGCCGGAGGGCGGCGACAAGGTCGAGCCGGTCCTCCACCAGTTCGGTCTCCGACTGAACGTACAGGCCGATTTCATTGAAGCTGTCGTCGTTCTCGTTCCGTCCGGTCACCGTCGAGTCGGTCACCGGGTTCGTCAGGATGACGTCAAGACCGTAGGTCAGCCGTTCCTTTGGACCGATGGTTGTCGAGTGCTGGGCCTGTGTGACGAAGACGGTGGAGCGGTCGATGATCGGCTGACCGGTCCGGAGCAGATAGGTCTCCCCGGCATCGCTCCGGTTCAGGAAGGCCTGCACGAACAGCTCCCGCCAGCGGAAGCGGGCCTGATGATACCAGTACTGCCAGTCCTGCGCCTGTGCCGCACCGACTCCGGTGGCATCGGTGTTGTTGATCGCCAGGGTCATGCCGGTGGAAAGGACAAGCGACGCTTCGTCGGTCACCAGCCAGTCGATCCGGGCCTCGCCGCCGAGGCGTTCCATGGCGGAGTCGCGCAGACCGATCAGGACGCTGTTCGTGTCGAAGCCGGGATCGACCGCCAGACTGTCGGCGATCGCCGTCCGTCGCGCGCTCGCCTCGGCCGTATCGATATAGCCCCAGTCCTCCCCCCGCATGTACTGACCCGATATCTTGTAGCCGAAGCGGTTCCCGACCGTTCCGGCATGACGAAACAGTCCCTGGAAGACATCGCGCTCTCCGCCGGCCACCGAGACCCACGTCCCGCTCGAAGAGAGTGGCGAACGGGTGATGATGTGCATCACACCGTTCGATGCGTTCGGTCCGTAGAGAGCCGATCCCGGTCCCCGCACGATCTCGATCCGCTCGATGTCTTCGTTGACCAGAGGAATAAAGTAATAGCCGTTGTACCGGAGCGAGGGAATGTTTGCAAAGCGGTTGTCGGTCAGCGAGGTCAGCGTGCCGCTGAAGGCGTTGTTGAAGCCCCGGGCGACCACGGTGTTCTGTGCCAATCCCCCCTGTACTACATCCAGCCCCTTCACTCCCCGCACATAGTCGACCGTCGAGATCGCCGTCTTCTCCTCCACTTCCTGTGCGGTGATCACCGAGGTCGAAGCGGGGGCACTCGTCACTTTCTCCGGTCGGCGCGAGGCGGTCACCACAACGCCGCCGTCGGCGATTCCCTCCTGCGGAAGCCGGACGTTCAGTTCGGTTCGTTCTCCGGCACGTATCTCGACCAGCGTATCGCTCACCGTTCCGTAGCCGATCGACGAAATCGTCGCCCGGTACGTCCCGGCCGGAAGTCCCTTGATCAGATATGTCCCGTCTCCCCGCGCCACTCCTCCCTGCGCATTCCCTCCCCTTCCGGCACGAACCACCTGCACGGTGGCCCCGGGGAGCGGATCATCCGTCTCCGCATCGACGACTTTTCCCTCCAGCGAACCGGGTTGGCTCCACAGATGGAGCGGAGAACCGATCAGAAGACACAACAGGAAGAGAGCCGACAGGAGGAACGAAGGAGTCGGCAGCGAACCGCGCAGATACTGGCGCATAGACTGAATATTTCGCGTATGATATGTGTGAGACGAAACGTCTGACCTTGAGATTTGCACCGCCGAACTTACAGAAGAACGGTATGACGGCAAAGAAGAGGAACGGAATCCCCCCGATCCCGGTTCAAGGAGACACATCTCTCCCCTTTATTGAATCCGCCACGGCGGAGCATGTTGAACTTTTCATTTGATCGATGTCGACAATTGCCGCCACCGGAACCGCCGTCCCCGAGCATGTTCTCGATCAGGGCAGAGTAAGAGAGTTTGCACGTGATCTGTTCGGCGGCGTCGTTCCGAACATCGACCGGCTGATCTCCGCCTACGACAACGCGCAGATCGAACGGCGACATTTCTGCGTCCCGCTGGAGTGGTTCGCCGAAGAACATTCCTTCAGGGAGAAGAACGACCTCTATATCGTCAACGCCATCGACCTTTCAAAGAGGGCGATCGACGCCTGTCTGCAGAAGGCCGGATGTTCGCTTGAGGAGATCGACTATCTCCTCTTCGTCTCCACCACCGGACTGGCCACGCCGAGCATCGACGCCCGGCTGATCGAGGATCTTCCGTTTCGGCGTGACGTGAAACGGCTGCCGATCTGGGGGCTTGGTTGTGCCGGAGGGGCGGCATCCCTTTCGCGGGGAATGGAGATCGCCCGAGCCGTCCCGACCGCACGGATTCTGATCGTGGTCGTGGAGCTGTGCGGATTGACCTTCATGCGGAACGATTTCTCCAAGGCAAACCTGATCGCCTCGGCCCTCTTCGGCGACGGAGCGGCGGCGGTATTGATTGAGGGAAACGAGGTGGAGAAGCGGGGGGAACATCTGCCGGAACTGACCGCCTCACAAACCCGCACCCTCCCCCACTCCCTTGATGTGATGGGATGGGATATATCGGAGAACGGATTCGGCATCACGATCTCCCGGGACATCCCGGCAATCGTTCACACCTTTATGAAGGAATCGATCGAGGGACTTCTGGCGGCGAATGACCTCGGCATCGAAGAGATCAAACACTACATCACCCATCCCGGCGGGGCGAAGGTGCTGGAGGCCTATCAGGAATCGCTGAAGCAGCCGAGGGAGAAGTTCCGGCATACGTGGGAGGCGCTACGGGATTTCGGAAACATGTCGGCAAGTTCGGTCCTGTTTGTGCTGGAGCGGTTTATGGAGGAGATCGGGAAGAGGAGATCGGAGATAACTGATCCTCCGGCGGAGTATGGTCTGATCGGCGCGCTCGGTCCCGGCTTCTCCTCGGAACTTCTGCTGGTCCGGTGGGGTAGTCCCGGAGTGTGAAGCGAGGACGTCGGGAATTCCCGGCACACCGCTTTATGTCTTGCGGTGGACGGATCCGATGGTATTTCAACACAAAGGCACCAAGAGCACGAAGAAAGCACAAAGTTCGGGTCCGGAGGAGGGGGACAAGTGTTCTTTTCCGTTCCGGATTTCGTGACGCTTCGATTCTCTATATTGGCGGAAAGTATGCCGGCAATCGTCCAACACCTCACTTATAGCAGAATAGTCCGCATCGACCGATCCCGGAACACTTGAGGGTGCGGGGTTTCAGCAATCATCAACTATCTCCTTATGGCAAAACAGCCCGTATCGACTGATCCCGGAACACTTGAGGATACCTTGTACTATACCGTCCACCGCATGGCCCGGCTTCTGCGTTACGGGTTCCTCCGTTTTTTCACCCACCTGGGTCTGGACATCACACCGGAACAGTGGTTCCTTCTCCACCGGCTCTGGGAGAGGGACGGCCGTCCGCAATTCGAGCTGGTCGATCCGACAATCGACGACCGGCCGAATATCACCCGGCTGATCGACTCGCTGGAGAAGCGGGGACTGGTGGAGAGGCAGACCGATCCGGACGACCGACGCCGGTTCCTGATCTCACTGACTCCGGAGGCGGTCAGGCTGCTGAAGGAGATCATGCCGAAGGTGATCGCCGAACGAGAACGGGTCTTCGGCTCGATCAGCGAGGGAGATCGTCGGGCGCTCAGCCGCGTTCTGAAGAAGTTTGAACGGCAGATAGAAGAGGATTTCGGAGGGGATTGACCGGGGCCGTCCGATACCCGTGACAAAGGGAGTACCGGATGATACTGTTATAGAGCCGATGCGTGAAGTATGATGGAGAAGAAAATGCCCCTTGGTGATTCTTTGTGCTCTTGGTGTCCGCACGCCATCCGCCAGGGCGGACATCGAAGACCGCGGCGGATGATGGTTATTCTTTCACGGGAAACATCGCTTGAAACGCTATACGTTCATCCCATCTGAACTGCTGCCTCTATAACTACAGTGGAAACAGATAACCTTGTATCGAACTTCCGAACGACATGCTCTGTTTTCCCCCTATGCAAGAACCATTCGACATCGACAAAGCGTTCGACCTGATTCGCGATGCGGTGGAACCCTATCCGAAGGCGGCCCTCTTCGAGCTGTATGATGAGGGGTTTACGACGCCGTTCCAGATACTGGTCGCCTGCATCATTTCCATTCGGACGTATGACGAGACGACGCTCCCCTGTTCGCGCCGCCTGTTTGCCGGGGCCGACACGCCCGCGAAGATGCTTGCGCTAAGCAGCGAGGAGATCGCCGGACTGATCCGCGAGGCGACGTTTGCGCCGAGGAAGGGAGAGCAGATTCGGGAGATCGCCCGACGGATCGTGGAAGAGTATGGAGGAGAGATGCCGTGCGATGAAGACGCGATCCTCTCGTTCAAAGGCGTCGGACCGAAGTGCGCCAACCTTGTGCTGGGGATCGCCTGCGACACCCCGAAGATCGGCGTGGATATTCACGTCCACCGGGTGACCAACCGATGGGGCTACGTTGCAAGCGGAACACCGGAAGGGACGATGGCGAAACTGGAGGAAAAACTTCCGGAGCAGTACCGGGTGGAGATCAATCGGCTGCTGGTCCCTTTCGGCAAACATATCTGTACCGGACGAAGACCGAAATGTCCGACCTGTCCGTTGCGGGAGATGTGCCCGAAGATCGGAGTGGATGAAGTCGCGGCATAGCGCAGAGAAGAGAGTCCGGCAACCCACTCTCCGTAGCGAGACGCAATGGAGGCACACGACCGTCCTACAATTCCAGGTTCACTCCGAATCGGAACGTCCCCTGACGAATCGTATTCGAAAAGTTCTCATCGATCCGAAACCGTTTCAATCCGAAGTCACGGCGGTACTCGACGAAGAATCCCTGGATTGCAAATCCCCCTCCCACAGCGAATGCAAACGTCGACTCGGAGATCGATGCCCCGGGAATGATCTGCCAGGGCGAACGATCACTCTGATAGAGCGAATCGGCCGAGATCGTCAGATGCTCGAGACCGGCAAGTAGGTACACCCGTCTTTCCGGGTACCAACGCACGTCGAGTGAGAGATCATTCAGCCATCCTTCCATATAGATAGAGGCTTCGGGTGGAGCGAAATTCAGAAGACCACTGACGCCGGTATGAAAAGTAAGGGCAAAGGGGGGAAGAATGCGATATCCTGCATAGATTCCAAACTCGTTTCCGAGAATCGGCGGCTGCGACGGAGTGGAACGAATGCCCAGATGAGCACTGAGAAGGATACCGAAATCTCCGAGCTGATATTCCGTGCCTCCTCCGGTACCCGACGTCCTGTTCCGGACCTTTCGAACATGATAGATGTTCAGGATGGGAACGACCGAATCGACCCGGGGTTTGTGGAGAGAGGGAAAAGAGACGTCATCCTTGTCGAAGTCATACATGGCATCGTTTCCCAGATCGATCGGCAATGCAATCGGCCACATATAAAGATCTGCCAGCAGGTACCAGCCGTTGAGTTCCGGCTCAAGCAGAACCGAGTCCCGGTCCTCGCCGTTGACCAGTTCAAGCAGAAACAGCCGCCCCGACCGCAACTTCAGACGTGTGCCGGAATCAGAACGGTTCCGCGACCGTGAGTAATCGTAGCCACTGAAATTTCTGATCTCCGTCTCCGGAGGGATGTCCACCGAGACGCTGGACTTCGTCCCTTTCAATACTGAAGCACACCCGTTCAACGCAAGAAAGAGTCCGAGGGAGAGAAGCAGCCGGAAGGACAGCAGAGTCATGGTTCATCGGAGTTTTCGTCGTCGTCATCAAAGGCAACAAAATAGGGCCCGGGTTCCTGTACTGCAATGCATATAAGTCGCAAATCTTCCTCCGGTTCCACGCGGCTGCCCGCCTCCTCTTTCGTACCTTTCTCCGTCGATAATCCTTGCATTTTCAGAAATTCGGAGGAATAGGAATATGGCGGATCATGTCTATAAGCACATCGAGCTGACCGGGTCGTCACCGGACGGAGTGGAGGAGGCCATCGCGAATGCCATCGCGCGGGCCGGAAAAACCGTCAAGAACATGCGCTGGTTTGAAGTGCTGGAGACCAGAGGGCATATCGAGAACGGAAGCATCGCTCACTGGCAGGTGACGATCAAGGTAGGCTTTACGATCGAGGATAGTACGCAGGAAGGTTAGAGAGACGTGGTCGGAGAATTTCATCGGCGGCGAACGGAGGCGAGTCCGTGAACATGCCGGACAGAACGATTCGCACGGCTTCTCCTTTTACTCAACACAATCATAATCCGATATGAGTGCAGTCCATTTTCACATCGTTTTCACACACGCCGTCGTCGTCACAACGATCCTCGGCGTTCTGATTCTTGCCTGGGCATTGCTTCGGAAGAACCATGACATCCGGACACTGGGACTGATCATGATTCTTGCCGGAGGTCTGCTGGCGATTCCGGTCTTCCTGACCGGCGAGTCGGCCGAGGAAGTCGTCGAGGAACTTGGCGTCCCGCACGAGGTTATTCACGAACATGAGGAGTCGGCCGAGCTGACGTTTATCGGACTGGAAGTTCTGGCCGCAGCCGCACTGCTGGCCTTGCTGATCAGCGCCCGAAGGAAGTCGACCGGACAGGGGGCGGCAATCGGGGTGCTGATCCTGGGAATCATCGTCAGCGTTCTGGTTGCCCGCACATCGAATCTGGGAGGACAGGTTCGGCACAGCGAGATACGTTCCGGAACCGTCGCAGCGGAACCGGGAGGGCAGGGAGGGGAAGAGGGAGAAGAACACGAAGATGAACATTGACCGATTGTCCGGGGGCCTCCGCTGCAGCGGAGGCCCCCGGACATCTTACGCGGATATCTTGCTTCATCTCCTTTCCTGAATTTTCCTTCCGGGTATTCAGCACCTTCAAACGATGTCGACCGCGTTATCTTCGTTCGGACGACAGAAAAAAAGCCTCCCGAATCCCGTATCTTCACACACACACACGAGAGAAGAGGAGAGGGCATTTATATGACGGCATTTGATATTCTTCTGGCAACGTTTATTCTGCTGATCGTGGGAGCCAGTATGGTGGCGAAGATGTTTACCCGACGGAAGCACCATCGACTGCTGCGGGAGTTCACTCCCCCTGCCCGGGAGGCCGGCTGGAAGATCGAGGGAATAGAACTGGAGGGTCCGGCAATCCGGATCACGGGAGAGACGCGGTCGGGGGTGGCCTGGGAGATGATCGTTGCCGGTCGCGATCCTCAGGGACGTCCGCTGTCGCGCTGGAGGTGTAAGGAAATCCTGCTGGAGAAAGGGGGCGTGCTGATCGGATATGTGCCGCGCGGAGCCGGGATCGGCGACATTGACGAAGAGCTGACGCCGGAAGAGATGCGGGCCGAAGTTCTCTGGCGGATGGCCGAAGGACGATTCGGCGACGATGCTCCGGAAGGAGTGGTACCCTTTGCGTTCGGAAGTCTGGAGTTTCAGGAGCACTTTGTGGTTCTGGCCTCAGAAGAGGAGGACCCTCCCCTGCTGCTGGACGTTACCGCCGAAGCCTTTC
>CAMLOB010000018.1 GCA_946481475.1 uncultured Chlorobiota bacterium
GCCGGAAGTGCGTAGAGGGAAAAGGAGAACTCTCCTCTTGCCGGTGCGAACGCGGCGCAGATATCGTGGAGTACGATGCCGGGGGCGACGCAGTATGATCTGATCTACAAGGACGTCACGGCCAAAAGCTGGAAAGCCGTCTACCGGATCAACGGGACGCAAACCCTTCTGAACAATCTGGACCCGGTTACCTATCAGGTGAAGGTCCGTTCGCGGAACGGCTATGTGGTCAGTAGCTGGTCCGATGTCGTCCAGTTCTACGGCGGAACGCCCAAGCCGCCGGCGTCGGTCTGGCTGAGCTCCGTCAGTACCACATCGGCCCTTGCAAAATGGTCTGCGGTGCAGGGAGTAAGCCAGTACAAGGTGCAGTGGGGACAGCTTACGAGCGACAATCAGTTGATCGGTTCCTGGAAATCGAAGATCGTTTCCGGTACCTCGACCACACTGTCGTTCCTGTCGCCCGACAGTCGTTACGTCCTCTACGTCCGGTCGAAGTATTCGGATAATCTCTACAGTGATGTCAGCAGCGGCAAGGTCTTCACGACGAAGCTGGATTGCAACTCCTTCTCGTCGGACGACACTCCGAACGGAGCGCGCACGCTGCGGGTCGGCGACTTCCTGAATGGTCTGATCTGTCAGGGAGAAGAGGAGGACTGGTACCGGGTCTCGAATCCGACCGCCTACAAAAAGCACCTGAAGGTGATGCTCTATGCCCATCCGAAGGGATACCGGTTCTCGCTCTACAGAAAACAGAAATCGGGGGGGACGGTAAGTCTGGTAAACGGCGGGCCGACCGGAACCGATACCAGGTCGATTGTTCTGAACAACGCCGACTTCGTCAACTACGAATACTACGTCCAGGTCTGGACACAGAACCCGAATACCGGCTACGACAACACGAAGAGCTATACGGTGACGGCGTTCGTCAACACGACGCCATACTCGGGGACGGTGCCGGTCGATCAGGAGAGTCTGCACAAGACGGGGGAACGGAGAGCCTCTCTTTTCACAGGCTCACTTCAGGTCTTCCCTAATCCGGCCCGCGGCTCGGCAACCTTGCGGTTCGACGTCCCGGATGAAGGGGGGCTCGTGCGTGTCGTGCTGTATGACGCATCGGGGCGCGAAGTCCGGACAACGATGCAGACAATGCGTCAGGGGGAGAATGCGATCCCGCTTGCATTGCATGATCTCCCTTCCGGCTGCTACTTCGTCTCGGTCGAGGCGGAAGGGGAGCGTCGGACGATGCCGTTGAATGTGATTCGATAGGAAGGGACTACGGCAAAAAGGACGGTCCGGCGGAATTGAAAAATCCGTCGGACCGTTTCTATGTTCAATCTGAAAGGATAACCACAAAAACACCATCCGCCGCGGCGGACACAAAGAATCACCGCGGGAAATTCTCTCCCTCTCTCATACTTCACGCGTCGGCCCTACACCATAACCATACCGATATCGACCTGATGAAACCTGCCTGCCGAAGCTGCCTGCTGAAAGCTGATTGCTGAAAGCTGATTGCTCTCCCCCCCCCGAGAAACCTACCTGTACGGAACCCCCGACACCCACCCGACGATCGAGCGGCGGACTCCGCGGGTGATCGGCGTCACACGGTGGAGGATGAAGGAGGGAAAGACGATAATAGTCCCTTTTGTCCGGGGGGCGTCGACGATCTTGTCGTTGATCATGAACTGGAGCGAGCCTCCCTCATAATCGTCGCTATCGGAGAGCTGTACCGTCAGACTGAGTTTCCGGTTCGAGATCCCGCCGCCGCCGAAATCCATGTGCCACTCGAAGAAATCTCCCTCGGCATACTCGGTTAACTGAAGTTCCTGCGTGAAGCCGGCCAGGTCGAAGCCGTACCGCTGGTAGTTGCACTGGGCGGCGACCATCGCAAGCTTTTCGTAGATCCAGCGATGCTCGCCGTCCGGTTTCAGGAACATGACCGAGGACTTGCGAAGAGCGTCGTCGTATGTGCTCTCGCCGGAGAGCGTTGCCTTCAGTTTCTCCTCATCCTGCCAGTATCCGGCGATCCGGTCGGATTCGTGAGGGAGGAAAAGGCCTTCATAATAGGTGTAGGGGACGAAGTTCGGATTCTGCGGAAGGTTCAGAGGGAAGATGGTGTTCATTGCCGACCGATGGTGTTGGTTGATTGATCTGTGAAAATTGTCCGGCAAAGTTACGGGATGTCGATTGATTCAGCGACCCGACCCTCGACTCTCGATATTTCAGCTTTCAGCAGTCAGCTATGAGCTTTTGGTGGAGAGGAGCAAATCTCTTCCGACTCTTCGACTCCCGATTCTTCGACTCCCGACCAGGAATGTACAAGACTTGCAATTCAGACTTTCTGACTCCGCCGGACCGCCGGGATGAACCCGTCGGCTACCCGACTCTCGACTCCTGACCCTCGACCTCCCTCTACTCTTCAACCGAAAAAAGCCGCTTTGCTCCGGTCAATCCGCACTTCTGATAGGTGTTGTAGGCTTTCGCCACATCGGTGTGGATCGCATCGGTCTTCTTTCCGGCGACGAAACCGGCGATTGCCGCATCGAGCGAGTAGGCTTCGGGGGCCATGAGGTTTGTTGTGAGCAGGAGCGGGTGGGCGCCGGCGTACTGAAGAGGTTGCAGGAGATAGGGCTTGCTTGCACATGCCAGAGCCAGAGCACTTCGTGGAGGACGGGTTGTGTCGGCGGCAGGATAGCGATCCGGACGGAATTCCATCAGTCCGTTGTGACCGACGTAGGCGATCAGGTGGGCCTCTCCTCCGGCCCGAATCGTGTCGGTTCCGTCGAGTGGAAGGGTCATCCCTTCTCCTCCGGCACTCATATCCATGAAACGCTGCATTGCCTCTTTGATGCGGCTGCCGTCCCACGCCTCGGCTATAATGTACGTGGTGACGGTTTTGCCGGAACGGCTGATCGATTTTTTCAGTACGATCCGTTCCAGAATACCGGTGTCGCTCAGCGTGTCGGCCTTCACACGTTTCCACTTCCCCTTGCCGGTCATGTACGACCGGACGCCGTAGGCCGCCCCCCAGTACAGATTATCCGACGGCTCCTGTCCGTTCCCGAGTTTCTTTCCGACAGGAACGATGCCCTGATTCTCGTTGTCGCAGAGAGCTACGATCACGTGGACGATGATCGGTCGGCCGCTATCGGCATCCGCTCTCACCCGTGCCTGTACCTCTTCATGTGTGGCCGCAGAGAGGACAATGCTGTCGGGGGGAGCCGGGGATGGAGGAGAGGGGACAAAGCGGGCGTGGGGCGGATCGGTGAGCGACCGATCGGGTGTCCCGAACAGGAGGAGGAAGAGGATTATCGGAAGGAGATGGGACATTGTGGAGTAGTGAAAAAAATCAAAAGGCAAAATTCAAAAAATGAGCAGGGGCTTGTCGATAATCGGTTTATGAATTGACGGATGCCGTGTTATCCGATAAGGAGTTCGGCGATCTGGACGGCGTTGGTGGCGGCCCCTTTGCGAAGATTGTCGGCGACCACCCACATGTTCAGCGTCATTCCCTGTGACGGGTCCTTCCGGATGCGGCCGATGAAGACCTCGTCGCGGTTCTCCGCGTCGAGAATCGTCGGGTAGAGGTCGTTGGCCGGATCGTCCATCACAACGATTCCCGGGGCGCGTTCAAGCGTCTTGCGGGCCTGCGAGACCGAAATCTGCTTCTCGCATTCCACGTTGACCGATTCGCCGTGCGCTCCGGTTGTCGGAATGCGGACGCAGGTAACGGTGATCGGCAGGCGGGGCAGTCCCATGATCTTGCGGGTCTCGTTCATCATCTTCAACTCCTCCTCGGTCGAATCCTTCCCTTGCAGAAACGAGTGGAAGATGGTGTTGAAGGCGGCCTGTCGGGGAAACTTCGGATGTTCCGGCTTCTTCCCTTTCAGCTCGGCCATCAACTGATCGACCCCCGACTGTCCCGCACCCGCAACCGATTGATAGGTGGAGACGACGACGCGGCGCAGACCGAACTTGTCGTGGAGCGGCTTCAGCGCTACGACAAGTTGTATGGTGGAACAGTTCGGGTTGGCGATGATCCCCTTGTGCTTGAAGGTCTCCTCCGGATTGACTTCCGGAACTACCAGAGGAACTCCTTTCTCCATTCGCCACGCACTCGAGTTGTCGATGACGACCGTTCCCGCCTCGGCTGCAATCGGCGCGAATCGCCGGCTCGTCTCCCCTCCGGCGGAGAACAGAGCGATGTCGATCCCCTCAAACGAATTCTCGTCGAGTGCTTGTACCGTATGCACTTTCCCCTTGAACTTCAAACGTTTCCCCGCCGAGCGTTCCGAGGCGAGAAGCGTGATCCGGTCGAGCGGAAAATTCCGCTCCTCCAGAACGTTCAACATGGTCCGGCCGACAAGTCCGGTGGCTCCGACAACTGCGAGAGAAAGAGACATGAAATCGTTCCGCTGTTTGCTGTTTCCGTTATGCAAAAAGAAAAGGCGCGGGGATCCGCGCCTGAAAAGATACGCCCCTTTCGGAAAAGCGTTACTCCGGGACAACCTCTTCGGAGACCGGGGTCAGGAGCAGACCCGATCCGTCGGGACCGCGCGAGAGGAAGATCGTGTATGTCGCTCCGGGCTTGAGCGTGACGTTGTTCTCGGTGTGGATCACCGTCCCGGCTTCGTTCAGCAGGCTGATGCTCAGTCCGCTCCCTGCCGTTGCGTTGAATGACTGCGCCAGCGGATCGGGGGCTTCGCCGTATGACATCTGCGGACTGACGTCGCCGTTGATCCGGATGCGGAGCTCTTCGGTTCTGTTGGTTCCGTAATCGCCGTGGAAGAACCGGAGTCCGGCTTCTCCCTGCGGCGGGGCCGGAACCCGGTCGAAGATCGTCACGGCCTGCGCCTGTCCCTGAGCGAACGGTCCGTAGGCCACGACGGTGTAGCGTCGGTTGGACTGGATGGGGAACTCCACGCGCGGGACCAGAACCGTCTGCGGCTGTATGCCGCCGGGATTCGACGGATCGGTCACTTCTATCCGATACGGCAGTGCGGTGTAGAGGAATGTGCTGAGGAAGAAATATCCTTTCTGCGATTCCTCCTCCGGGGCTCCGAGCGGGGCAACCTGAATCGTGGCATTTCGCTGACCTGGAAAATTCCGTCTGAAGTTATCGGGAAAGTCGCCGCCGTACTGCTGGTCATACAACGTCAGATCAAGTGTGGAATCACCACTGCTGACGATGTTCACAAACTTCAGTGCAAGAAGTTCGAAGGGGAGGGGAATATAGCCGTAGAGTTCGGTCAGCGGATCGTATCGACTGTCCTGCAGAATGCCGAGGAAAATCATTCGCTCGTCGCCGAGCGGACGGAGTTTCCCACCGAGGACAAGCGTGACGACCGCATCTCCCGAAAGAAGAATATCGGCAACATCGAAGATGACCCGTCCGCTCGTCGACTCGGTAACGGTCAGTCCGCCGTCGATAAATCCGGCTCTTCTGGTAAAGATTTCGGTGGTGTCGCCGTATGCCAGGTCTTCCACCACGGGAGGCTCATCGGCGAACTGTACATCTACCGTCGGGGCGCCGACGGCAAGGTTGACGATCCGGTAGCGGACGTTGCTGTTGCCCGGCTTGTTCGTCGGGTCGTCGGCCGTCACCAGAATACGATGATCGTCCCCTTCGCGGTAGAGATAGGCCGTGTGATAGGTCCCTTGCGGCAGCGTGATCGTCGTCGTCGCCACGGGAGTCCCGCCCGGAAGTGTAAAGGCAAGTTCGCTTGTCCCCGTATCGACCGGCCAGAACTGGGCTTCGTAGACTTTTTCCGGATATTCAAAGAATCCGAGCGGCTGCGGAAAGACCGATTCTCCGTTGACCGTGATGTCGACCGGATCGAGATTCGGGTCGGCGATCACGAATCGCAGATAGGTCTGCTTGGCCGAATCGATGACGACGGGGGGACGGGTCGGAACGAACGGATCTTCCGGACAGCAGGAGATGAACCAGAAGGCCGAAAGGGAACACAGGGTCAGCGAAACAAGGGAACGGATCATCTGAACTCTCGTCGTGAATTGAATATCTGTCTGAATGTTGAAGGATTGCAAACAAAATAGAGACTCTTTGCAGAAACTCCATCAATTATCGTACCATTACCGGGATAAACGCAACCCGGGGATTCCGATGTCGAAGAAGCGGACGCGCTTTTCCTTCGGGATCTTTATCGTGATACTTCACTAAACAGAACATTGCATTGAATATGTGGTTACCAGCAGGCTTGCTCTCTCGAACGTTTTATCTGTCGATTCCACCGTTGTTCCTTCTGCTCTGCTTCGGCTCGCTTTCGGCTCAGTCGACGGTTGCCGGAGAGTGGGAGGGGGAAATCCTTCTTCCCGGCACATCCCTTGACTTGACGATCACGCTGGAAGAAAGAGGAGGGGAGTGGAGCGGAACGTACAGCATCCCGGTTCAGGGCGTCAACGACTTCCCGCTGGAGGATATAGGGATTGATCCGCCCGATATCTCTTTCGGACTTGGGGGAGGCATTCCCGGAAAGCCCTCCTTTTCGTTGAAGCTTTCGGAGGATGGAGCCTCCCTGGAAGGAAGTTTTATGCAGGGTGGGCAAACGTTCGGAGCGCGTTTCTCGAGGGAATCGGCCGATGAGGCGGCCGCCGTGCAGAAGAGTCTTGAGGAGCGGGTCGGAGAGATTCGAACATTGCTGGAGAAAGTCCGGGAAGACTTCAACATTCCGGGTATGAGCGTGGCGATCGTCAAGGGGGACAGTCTGTTGCTGGCAGAAGGATTCGGGGAACGGAACCTGGCCGAACATCTTCCGGTCACTCCCTCGACACTCTTTGCCATCGGCTCCACTACCAAGGCCTTCACCAGTGTGGTGATCGGTTCGCTGGCCGACGAGGGGAAGCTGGAGTGGGACGACCGGGTCATCGACCATCTCCCCGATTTTCGTCTGCACGACGAGTACGCGACGCTTCACATGACCGTCCGCGATCTTCTCACGCACGTTTCGGGACTCCCCCGGCACGACCTGATGTGGTACGGGTCGGATTTCAGTCGCGAGGATCTCTTCGCACGCCTCCGCCATCTGGAGCCGACGGCCGATCTGCGGGGGAAGTGGCAATATCAGAACCTGATGTTCATGACGGCCGGACTTCTGGCCGAGCGGGTGAGCGGAATGTCGTGGGAAGAACTGGTTCGCGAGAGGATCTTCAAGCCGCTCGGCATGGAGAATGCAAATTTCTCGGTCGACAGGATGCAGGAAAGCTCCGATTACTCCATCCCCTATGCCGAGGTGAAGGAGAAGAGTGAGAAGATCGATTTCAGAAACATCTCGGCGATCGGTCCGGCCGGTTCGATCAATGCCGGGGCGGACGAGATGGCCGCCTGGTTGCAGATGAATCTGAACGGCGGGGAGTACGGGGGGAAGCGGGTTATCTCTGCGGAAAATCTTGCCGTCATCCACTCTCCGCAGGTTGTCATACCCGGAGGTGGAGGAGTGCGCGGACTTCTGTTCAATCTTTACGGTATGGGATGGATGCTTAACGCCTACCGGGGACACCGGTTGATCCACCACGGCGGAGGGATCGACGGATTCGTCTCACACGTCGCCCTGCTGCCGGACGACGATATCGGCATGGTGATCCTGACGAATCAGCCGAGCGGTCTTCCGCAACTGGCGGTCTTCGACATCGCCGACCGGCTGCTCGGTCTTGAACCCTACGACCATCTGGCCACGGTTGCGGCGATGCAGGAGGCGACCGCCGGGGAAGAGGAGGAGGAAGAGGCGGATGATCCGATCAGAGTGAAGGGGACTAAGCCGACGTGGAATCCGGAAGAGTATGCCGGGGAGTATGAGCATCCCGCCTACGGTCGTATCCGGATCAAAGTTGAAGGGAAAAGACTGCTCGCCTCGTTTCACGGCGAGGAGCTTCCCCTTGTGCATTATCACTACGATGTCTTCCGTGCTTCGGCAGCAGAGGAAGATGATGCAGAAAGTGGAGCCGGCTTCCTTGTCTCCTTCCAGCCCGATCCGTCGGGTGGTATCGACGGACTGGAGGTGCCGCTGGAGCCGACGCTCGATCCTCTCGGGTTCGAGAAGCTCCCCTCGGCGCAGTTGCGTGATCCGGCCTACCTGCAACGATTTGCCGGAACCTACAATCTGCAGACGCAGAAAGCCGTGGTCGACGTTCGGGATTCCACGCTGAGCGTCACCCTTCCCGGTCAGCCCCGATACCGGCTCGAACCGGTCAGGGAGGTTGCCGGAACGTTCGCCGAGTTCGATCTGGCCGGCATGTCCGGTTTCCGCGTTCGTTTCGAGCAGGAAGGGGAAACGATCGTGCGGTTGCTCTTTTTGCAGCCGAACGGAACTTTTGCAGCCGAACGGGAAAAGTAGGGGCAAGAGGTTGTTACCGAATGGCATGGCCCGGTCCTTCGCAGGCGTCTCCGTACTTACTATTTTTGATGTTTTCGTGAAAGTCGGCGGGAGAGGGATTCTCCCTTTTTGCCGACACATCAATCAATATTATATCAACGTCAACATGAAGCGTTTTATCACGCCGCTCGTCGTCGGAGCCGCACTCCTCATAGCCGGATGTCAGGACAATGGAGGGGGGAAAGTCACATTGAAAGATCTGAACGACAGCGCCAGCTACGCCATCGGCGTCAACGTGGCGATGTCGCAGCTGAAGCCGAACCTGGATCAGGCCAAACAGCAGGGGATTGAGATCAACGGAGCCCTGGTTGCGGCCGCGATCCGGGATGTCCTGACCGACAGTGCCGGACAGGGAATCCTTCCCGATTCGCTCGTCCAGTCGGTGCTGATGCGCTGGCAGGAAGAGTTCATGTCGAAGAAGAAGGAGGAGAACAAGGCCTTCCTTGAGGAGAACAAGGGGAAGCCGGGCGTGCAGACGACGCCGAGCGGGTTGCAGTATATCGTTGTGGAGGAGGGGAGCGGCGAGTCGCCGAGCGAGACCGACTCGGTGGTGGTAAAGTACAAGGGGATGCTGACCGATTCAACCGTGTTCGATCAGTCGCCGGAAGGGGGAACCGCGACGTTCTATGCCGGCCAGTTGATTCAGGGCTGGCAGGAAGCGCTGAAGATGATGAAGCCCGGGGCGAAGTGGAAGCTCTTTATCCCGTCCGATCTGGCCTACGGCGATCAGGGGACGATGGGTATTCCTCCGGGAGCCACGCTGATCTTCGATATGGAGCTTGTCTCGGTCAAGAAATAGAAGTTATTGATCCGTTTACCTGTCCGGCGGAACCCGCCGGACAGGTTCCGGATTGTCATCGTGTATTATGAAGAAGCATTACAACGAACTATGAAAAGGAACCTGAAGATGTCCATCCGTCTGTTTGCCTTCGGAGCGCTTTTTGCTCTTGGCAGCGTCAGCAGCTATGCTCAAACGAATCTCGAAACCCTGAACGACAGTGCCAGCTACGTCGTCGGGGTCAACTTTGCGATTGCCCAGTTGAAACCCTCGCTTGATGAGGCCCAGGCTCAGGGAGTGAACTTCGATATGGAGCTTCTGCTTCAGGCAATTCGTGACGTCATGGTCGGAAACGATCTGCAGATCAGTGAGGAGGCCGGACAACAGGTGCTGGTTCGCTGGCAACGGAACATGCTGACGGAAGTCCTTGAAAAGAACAACCGGGATGCTCTGGAGTTCTTCACGGCCAACCAGAAGAAACCGGGAGTGAAAGTGACGCCGAGCGGGTTGCAGTATGTTGTGCTGGAAGAGGGGAGCGGAGCCTCACCCGGTCCGACCGATTCGGCCGTGGTGAAGTATCGGGGGACGCTTCTCAACGGAACCGTGTTTGACGAGACGAAGGGAGACCAGACCCACACGTTCCATGTCTCGAATCTGATCAGCGGATGGACCGAAGCGCTGCAGATGATGAAGCCGGGGGGAAAGTGGAAGCTCTTTATCCCGTCCAATCTTGCCTACGGCAAGCAGGGGAATTATGGTATCCCTCCCGGTTCCGCGTTGATCTTTGAACTGGAACTGGTTGCGGTTAAGAAACCGTAGCGTTCCCGATCATCACCGTCGACAGAGATGCGTTCCATTGCTCGTTTAACAAATACCGCCGTACGAATGAAATTCCACGCACTGAAGTTCCGGATCCCGTTAATCTGTCTCGGGGTGCTTGTCTCCCTCTCGACAACGTACGCCCAGCAATCCCTTTCCACGATGACCGACAGCGCAAGCTATGCGATCGGCATGAACTTTACCGTCAGCGAGTTGATTCCCGCGTTCGATGTCCTGGACGAGAAGGGGATCATCATCAACAGAGAGGTTCTGGCCCGGACAATCAGCGACCGGCTTCTGGAACGGCCGACCGAATACGGACCGGCCGACAGCAGCAGCTATATCCTCGGCGTCAACATGTCGAATGCTTCCCTTCTTCCGGTACTGAATAATCTGAAGGTGCTCGGTGTCCCGATCAACCGCGAAGCGGTGGCCCGTGCGGTGACCGATGTCCTTTCGGGAAGTCGGACGGCGATTCCGGACTCCTCGGCACAGAGGGTACTTGTCTTTCTGCAGCAGAAGATTATGGAGGGGACCGAGGACCTTGTCATGGCTGCAGCCGAGAGGAACAAAGAGGAGGAGATGAGGTTCCTTGAGGCGAATCGAACCAAGGAGGGAGTAAAGACCACGCCGAGCGGTTTGCAGTATGTCGTTCTGGAACAGGGCAGAGGAGAATCACCGACGTTGACCGATTCGGTCTCTGTCCGGTGCCGCGGAACGCTCCTGAACGGAACGGTCTTCGACCGGACGCCGGAAGGGGAGAGCGTCGTCTGCGCCGTTGCCGGAGTGATTCCGGGATGGACCGAAGCGCTGCAGATGATGAAGCCGGGGAGCAAGTGGATGCTCTATATCCCCTCGCAGCTCGGCTTTGGCCAGAGAGGGGGACTCGGCGGAAAGGTGGGGCCGAATCAGTTGCTTGTCTATGAAGTGGAGCTCGTCGCAGTCAAATAGGGAGCTTGCGTATATCCGGGGCAATCTCTGCTTTCGGGGAACGTCTTTCGGCTCGTTTTATCCAGCAGGAAAATGCTATGAAATTATTCGCTTCGTTACTTGCTCTTCTGGTGATCGTGACCGGTACCACCTTTGCCCAAAAGGAGGGATCGCTCGCCGGCACTGCTCCCTACTACCTGAAAAACTATTCCGATTCACTCGGATATTATGCCGGCTGGACCTTCGGGCTTCAGGTGAAGAGCGAAGAGAGTGGAGGACCGGTGCTGAATTACCACATCCTGATGGCCGGAGCGAAAGATGCCCTTCAGTTCACGAATGCGCGGCTGACAATCGGTGAGGTGAACCAATTGGTGCAGACGGTCCGGACCAAACTGGAGGAGATTTACCGGAACAACGACACGACGATCAATATTCCGAAAGTCATTTACGGCACGCCGACTCGCAATACGCCCGAGAGGATCGTGACGATGAACGACAGCATCAGTTATGCCATCGGATACAACTATGGATATAGCGTCAGATCCTACGACCGCAATCTGACTCCTCTGGCCGTTGCCGAAGGTCTTATCGATTGTCTGTCCGGGAACGAGAGCCGGTTGACCGAAGACGATATCCTTGATCTTGAGCTGCAGCGTCAGCGGGAAAAGATGACCCGGCAGAACGAGGTGGAGATGAGAGCCCAGAGGGAACAAGCCTTCCTTGAGGAGAACGCCCGGCGCCCGGGAGTGCAGCAGTTGGACGGAGGAATTCAGTACGAGATTCTGGATGAGGGGGAAGGGGAGACTGCCGGTCCGGAAGATCAGGTGTCGATTCATATCTCGGCTTCCAGGATGGGTGATGACCACCCCTACTATGATTCCCGCAAGACCAATCAGCCCCTGGTGTACTATCTGAGCGAAACGACCGACGAGTGGATCCCGATCCTGACGGAAATGCCGGTGGGGGCACGCTGGAGACTCTGGATCCCTCCGTTCGTTGCCTTCGGAGAGGGGGTGGAGAAAAAGGGAGTACCGGAAATGTTGATTTTTGATGTGGAGATGGTCGGCATTAACGATCAGGAATAATCTCCCGGAATCCGTTGAAGCGATTCGTGTGAAGCTCTCCGTTCATGCGAGTCGCTTTCTTGTGATCGCACACTACACGCAATGTCATCTAATTGGCCATAATTAACCTAACGTCCTATGAAGATCATGTCGTTCAATGCAGTACTCATTGTCCTGTTAACGGTTGTCGGACTGACCGCCATCGGTTGCCAGGATCAGAATCCGGGTGGGGGAGATCTGAGCGGTCCGGCACGACTGGAAATCGTCGGTGGGGATACCATCGACTGGGGTGAGGTAGGGGGTGGAAAGCTGCAGCATCAGTTGAAACTCGTCAATGTCGGCGGAGATTCGCTCCACATCATGGAAGTCAAACCGAGTTGCGGATGCACGACCACCAAGATCGACAAGGAAGTGTTGAAGCCGGGGGATACGGCGACAGTCGGAGTGACGATGGATGTGGCCGGACGGAAGGGAGAGTACATCAAACACGTCAACATCATGAGCAGCGATACGACAACCGGCGGGATGCGTCAGGTGACGCTGCGGGCCTTTGTGGAGCAGGAGATCGAGGCCGATCCGGGGTATTTTGCCGTGGTCAACGTCAAGCCCGGAGAGCGGGGAAGCGCGTCGATGACCTTCCGGAACGTGAGCGATCACGCCGTGACGATTCAGCCGCCGAAGGCCGCCGCCGCAACGCTGGTCGACGTTTCGTTCGATATGAAGAAGCCGGTCACCCTTCAGCCGGGAGATTCGCTTCGGGTGACCGCATCTGCGGTGACGTTGAATGCTGCGCCGGCTCCGGCCGAGTTTATCTTCGAGACCGATAGTAAAAAGACTCCGGAGATCACCGCACGGTTGACGGTTCACACGGTATCCGATGTGACGATCGATGCCTCGGCCGGTGCGCCGCCGGTCGGTATGCCCGGGAGCGGAAACTGATCCCGTTTCCGGAAGCAATCCTCTTGAAGGTCTTGAACACCACAATGATCCGAATATGAATATTGAAGCACTGCATATCGGCATGAGGGTCCGCCACCCCGGCTACGGAACCGGCAAGGTGGCGGCGATTACCGAACATACCTGCGACATTCTCTTCGACGACGGGAATAAACGCACGGTCTCCCCATCCGGAAGCGGATTGACTCCGGCCGAACCGGAGGCCGAGGTGAAGGGACTGACGGTTTCGCTGAAGCAGTTCGTCACCGACATCACCCGGCAGGTTGTCGACAAGCTGGGGATCGAGGATCCGAAGGAGAGTGTGCGGGGACTGGGAGCCCGGTGGAACGGAGGTCTCCTGATTATGAAGCCGCGGGATGAATCCCTGCAGAGCAAGGATCTGCCGATCGAGACGTTCTTCCACAAGATCGTGATGATGCGGAACCAGCTTCGCGTGCTGGAGCAGAAGATCAACGGCAACAGTGAGTTGAGCGACGCCGACAAGGTGGAACTGCAGCAGTACATCACCCGATGCTACGGCTCGATGACGACGTTCAATATCCTGTTTGCCGACAAGGAGGATCAGTTCTCGGGGAGCGGGAAATAGAATGTCGAATGATGATTTTCGATTTGCGAATGACGAGGGTTGAATGTCGAATGGCGATTTTCGATTTGCGAATGATATATGCCGGCGGATCCGGATCGAGTGGAAAAGTAGAGTTCCATTCGACATTCGCAAATCGACAATCGGAATTCGTTATTCGCTGAAATCGCGAAGCGCATCGAGATAGTCCCGCAATTCCAGCGTACGTGCTCTGACGATCTGCATTTCCCGATCGGCCGCAAAGATGTGGTACATCGTGCCGTCCAGATTCTCGTAGTAAACGATCCCGTTCAGTTCGAACTCCGCATCACGCCAGGCAACCCAGGCCCGCTGTGCCTTGCGGAGTCCTTCCTGTCCGCTTGAGTCGAGCGTTCCCATCAGTTCTCTGTAGATCAGATTCAATTCCCCGTCCCACGCATCCTCGGCCGCCTGAATGCAGGAGATCATGCCGAGCGTCGACATGTTTGAATCGATGTCGAGACAGGCGGCCAGATCGATATCGATCGGATGTTCCTCTCCTTCTTCCTCCTCCTGTCCATAGAGGAACCGAGTGGAAAGAAAGGAAAGAAGAACAAGCGCAGATACGATGTGTGGTTTCATTTCCGGTCGGTTATATGTTGAGATCTTCTGTCTTCCCGTGTGTCGGAACGGAACGGTTCCGCATTACTGGTGCAGCATTCCGTTGAGAGCAATAATCGCCAGCGCCGTGGCCAGCAGGGGATCGTCCTCCTTGTTCAAGGCCCCCTCCGGATTGGCAAAGCTTCCATCTTCCCGTTGTCTGGCGTTCAGCAGGTCCCACATCTTTCTGCGAAACCCTTCGGGCCATCCGGTCTGCGAATATAACTCCGATCGGACAGCCAGATGATAGTAGAACATGACTCTGTCCCACCTGTTCGGATCGTCCTGCGGAATCCCTTCCGGTCCCTCCAGCGAGGGATGGCGCAGCAGCCAGTCGAGCCCGTCCCGCACCGGTTTGTCCTTCACGCCGTATCCGGCGGCAAGCAGAGCCAGGACACCGTCGCAGGTTGCCGTCGCGTAGCTGGCGAACGTGGCGCATGAATCTTCCAGTCTTCCCTTGTTGCTGAACCAGACGATGGGAGAGGAGTAGAATCCTCCGTCATACCGGCTACAGAGGACTCCTGCCGGATCCATCGTCGGCTGTTCCCGTTTTTCGTCGGGAAGCTTCTGAAGCAGGTGAAGGAACGGACGGCTTCTTGCAAAGCAGGAATCGTGATCAGAGGAGAGAGGGAGGGCACGCAATGCCTGAAGAATTCTTCGGGTGTGGGAGAGATCGACGTGCCCGACCTCGCCGGGGTCCATGTTGATCTCACCGAATCCCCATCCTCCGTAGAACAGACTGTCGGGAGCCACACCACGCTTTTCGGTGAACTGCTCGGCAAGCAGATAGTCGGTCATCCGGCGAATCAGAGTGCTGTCCGCCTCGATACCCTGTTCAACCAGAAGTCGAAGAGCGTAGGAGGTAGCGTAGTTCGGATACTCGATAATATCCGGATCGTTCAGCCCGATCACGCCGTCGGTGTTGACGTTGGCACTGATAAAATCAAGCCCCCGTTTGATTCCCCCTTCCGGAGCCGTGAAAATCGAGTCCGGAACGCGCGTCAGCGCGTGAAGGATGAAGGGAGTCCAGGCCTGACCGCTCTTCAGGATGCCGTGCGTTTCGCTGTGCCAGCCGCCGTCATCACTCTGTTTGCTCCAGAGGTACTCGCATGCGTCGGCGAGTATATCGGCAGAAGTCCGTTCGGCAGAGGAGGGTCCGTCGCTGCATGAAGAATGAAAGGGAAACGAGAGAAGAAGGGGGAGGAGAAGATGCGGATACGTGTACCGGAACATAGTTGAAGGAATTGAACGGTTGATAAAACCACAAACCCGTGAGAACGCTTCACGCAAGTTTTCTCACGGGTCTGTGCTGTGCAAATATCGGTCCGGCTTCAGAGACCGGCAAGAGATCGGTCCGGTTATTCACTCCACCCGAACTAACTCAGTCAAGATCGAACTTCGTCAGGTCCGGATCCCGGTCGGCAGTCATCGTCATGATCACTGCGGCGGTGCAGAAGACCGGACTGGTGATGCAGTGGTGGCCGCTCCAGCTCCCGTCTCCGTTCTGGATCTTGCCGAAGAGGTCATCCATCCGGTTATACCAGTCGTCCCAGGCCTCACCCCCCTCCATTGCGAGGGATTCACTGGTCATCATGAAGCTCAGGAATTCCTCCCCTCCGTTGTTGCCGAAGCCGGCCAGAACCCGGTCGTTCTTCAGATTGTTCCTGACGATCAGGTCCTGCTTGTAGGCGTGAACCAGTTCCTCGGCGGTTTCCTGATGGTATCCCATCTGCACGAAATTCTCGACTGTTGCCAGGACGGAGTCTGCTGCCACTTCCATGTCCGGGTCGACACTACGCAGACTGTCGCTGATCT
>CAMLOB010000019.1 GCA_946481475.1 uncultured Chlorobiota bacterium
CCAGTAATGTCGGCTCCTGCAGCAGGAAATCCTCCGGACTCTCGACCGTGATCCCGAACGCTTCGATGTCGATGCTCCCCTCAACTGAAAAGACGTGATCCGATCCGTCGAACCTGACGTTCGGGATGTTCACCGGAGGAGGAGTACCGGCCGACGAAGAGTAGACGAGTGCTGCGTCCACAATCCGCCACGGAAGGTTATAGCCGTTGACTTCCACGTCTCCCGCATCCAGCCCCTCTTCGCCGAACCTGGCAAAGGCGGACTCAACATCGCTTCCAAGATCCTGCTTGATCAGAAACGTTCCGAGAAGTCCTCCGAGATTGTCGATCTCCGAGAGATCCGGAAGGGGGTGTCCGCTCGATTCGGAATAGATCTCGTTTGGTGTCGGGGCTGTCGGCGCATCCTTGCATGACGACAGGAAGAGGGGGATGAGAATCAGGCAGAAGAGGGCAATATGATTCGGGCACTTGTTCATAGGACTTCGGAACATTCGGACATCGATCGGCAAACGGATGATAAACTTAGGTTTTTCTTCCGGCACTGTCAAACCCGGTCCGGAAAAAACAGGGGTGCTGAAGACGGTTCGGACGAGATTGCGAAGGGGGAGAAGGAGGGGAAAACATCGATTCCGGCCTGCTCCCGGCAGCGGAGTCGGATATCGGGTCATGCGTGATGGAAAACCCCCGTTTTTTGCACCGGATCGAAGACATTTTCATTTGTATCACCCTATTCCGGTTCGATAAAAAACACGTAAAAACCGCCGGGATTTCGTATTTTTGCACGGTTTAAGAGTGATCCTACCGTTTCAATAACGTAATCCATATGTCCTCGTTTTCCGAACGTCTAATTCCGGTCACGCTCGAAGAGGAGATGTCCTCATCCTACCTCGATTATTCGATGTCGGTGATCGTTTCCCGGGCTATTCCCGATGTCCGCGACGGCCTGAAGCCGGTCCATCGGCGCGTCCTTTATTCCATGTACGAACTCGGACTGAGTCCGAACCGGCCCTACAAGAAATCGGCCCGTAGCGTCGGTGAGACGATGGGTAAATACCAGCCGCACGGCGATCAGGCGATCTACGACTCGCTGGTCCGGATGGCCCAGGACTTCTCGATGCGGCACGAGCTGGTCGACGGGCAGGGGAACTTCGGTTCGGTTGACGGCGATCCGCCGGCAGCCATGCGTTACACCGAAGCCCGATTGACCGCCCCGGCAATCGAGATGTTGCGGGACATCGACAAGAACACGGTCGACTTCGTCCCGAACTTCGACGACTCGCTCCAGCAGCCGGCGGTCCTGCCGGCCAGTCTGCCGAACCTGCTGGTCAACGGTGCCGGAGGTATCGCCGTCGGCATGGCGACCAATATTCCCCCCCACAATCTCGGTGAGGTGGTCGACGGTCTGATAGCGATGACGAAAAATCCGGAGATCACCGTCGACGAGCTGATGAAGTTCGTCAAGGCACCGGACTTCCCGACCGGCGGCATCATCTACGGATATGAAGGAGGAGTTGAGGCTTTCCGGACCGGACGTGGAAAGGTGATTGTCAGGGCGCGCGTCAACACCGAGCAACTGAAAAGCGGCAAGGAACAGTTGGTGGTGACCGAGCTTCCGTACCAGGTGAACAAGGCGAATCTGATCGAGAAGATCGCCGATCTGGTGCGGGACAAGAAGATCGACGATATTTCAAACGTTCGTGACGAATCGGATCGTGACGGACTTCGGGTGGTTATCGAGCTGAAGCGGGATGCCGTGCCGGAGATCGTGCTGAACAATCTCTACAAACACACGCAGATGCAGAACACCTTCGGGGTGATCATGCTTGCGCTGGTGAAGGGACGTCCCCGGGTGCTGAATCTGCGGGAGGTGATGCATCACTTCCTTCAGCACCGCAACGAAGTGGTCGTCAGGCGGACGCAGTTCGAACTGGATGCCGCCGAGCGTCGTGCCCACATCCTGGAAGGCTACATCATCGCGCTCGACAACATCGACGAGGTGATCGAGACGATCAAGAAGTCGAAGGATGCCGAGACGGCCCGCGCGAACCTGATGAAGCGGTTCGAGCTTTCGGAGATTCAGGCCAAGGCCATTCTCGATATGCGCCTGCAACGGCTGACCGGACTGGAGCGGCAGAAAATCGTCGACGAGTATCGCGAAACGCTGAAGCTGATCGAACAGCTGAAAGCGATTCTCGGATCGAAGGACCTGCAGTTGGAGATCATACGGGAGGAGCTGACCGGAATCAGGGAGCGTTTCGCCGATCCTCGCCGGACCGAGATCGTCTTCGATTATTCGGAGTTTACCGTCGAGGACATGATCGCCGAAGAGGATATGGTGGTGACGATCTCCCATAACGGCTTCATCAAGCGGTTCCCGGTCTCCGGCTATCGTCGCCAGAACCGGGGAGGGAAGGGGGTGACCGGTATGAAGACGCGGGATGACGACTTCATCGAGCACGTCTTTGTCGGGTCGACGCATCACTACATGGTCTTCTTCACCGACAAGGGGAGATGCTTCCGCCGGAAGATCTATGAGCTCCCCGAGGCCGGGCGTGCCTCGAAGGGACGATCGCTGGCGAACCTGCTGCAGATCGAGAAGGATGAAAACGTGAACGTGATTCTCTCGGTGAAGGACTTTGACACCGAGGAATCGATCATCATGGTGACGAAGAGCGGGACGGTCAAGAAATCGCCGTTGCGGGACTACGCCAATATCAGAACCACCGGGATCATCGCCATCAATCTGAAGAAGAACGACACGCTGGTCTCCGCCCGGCTGACCGACGGGACGAACGACATCCTGATCGGCACTCACTACGGCAATGCGGTCCGTTTCCGTGAGACCGACGTGCGGGATATGGGGCGGACAGCCACAGGCGTCAAGGGAGTGACCCTCTCGAAAGGAGATTACGTTATCGAGATGATCGCCGTCAAGCGGGCCGACGCCACGGTTCTGGTGGCCAGCGAAAAGGGATACGGCAAGCGAAGCCGGGTGGATGATTTCCGTCTGACGCGGCGGGGAGGAAAAGGGGTGATCTCGATGAACATCACCGAAAAGACCGGTAAGGTGATCGCTCTGAAGGAAGTGATTGATGGAGATGACCTGATGTTGATGACCGAGGGTGGGATGGCGATTCGCCAGCACGTTTCGGACATCCGGGTAATGGGACGAAACACGCAGGGAGTGCGGTTGATCCGGCTGAAGGAGAAGGATCGTCTGGTCGGGGTGGCCGTTGTGCCGGTCGACGAGGATGCCGAAGTGACGCCGGTTGCCGGCGAGTAGGCAGAGAGGGGAGAGAACGAACACAAGCGAGGCCGGAAGAGAACTTCTCTTCCGGCCTCGCTTATTCTATCCGGTATGTTTCCGATCAAAAAAAGACTCCCGACACAGGCTTGCACATCCACTAGCAAGCGATCATGTGTCGGGAGTCCTGAACAGAGACGCACAAGTGAGGGATGCGACCCTGTTTCCGATAACCAGCTTTCACCACATATCCGGTTTCCTCCTGTTTGGTTCCCCGGCCGGTTACCCTTTCCGACGATTGGGAGGGGAGTAACAGGGGGAGGTTTCCCCTGCTACTCGGGTTAACGGCTACGGCATAGACCAATCTCAGCCACGAGATTTCAAAAAACTTTTTCCGATCAGCTTCCGCACGTCCGCTGATATCCGGTTCCGCAGTTCGAGCTTCCGCACGTTTTCGATATCAAAGTAATTGTCGGACTTCCTCCTTCACAACAGACATCGTACGTGTTATAACTGAAGTCCGATGACGGCTCGGCAGTCAGAACCGGACACGAGCCGTTGATATTCCGATTGACGCATGTCGGATAGTAGACCTTGATGCTGCTTCCTGAAGGACAGCTCGACGAACAGAGAACGTACCCGAGTTCGATGGCCCGGCGAATTCCGTCGACAGCCGCTTCATGCACCAAGGTGCTAATTGCAATCGTTTCGGCCCAGTCACAGTCTTCCGGAAAGGCCATGGTGTTGAGGTTCAGGGAAATGATGGTTTCCCCTCCCACCAACCATGCGGTACCTTCGACAATAAACTCCTTGCTGTCGGTCGATTGATCCAGATATGGATGGCCGTTGTCTGCGGTACCGTGTACTGAGTAGGTACCTACTAGTGTAGCTCCAGTAACTGGCGGGCCCGACTGAGCAAAAACTGATGCATGTAAAAGAACAAAAAGCGCAAGGGATACTATTCCCTCAAAAGCCGTCTTCATAGATTTTCCCCATTGTTTATGTAGGACGGTTGTTGTTGGTCCTACAAAGAAAGGGGGGAATACCAACACCGTTCTATGGGGGATTTCCCGGAATGAGTAAGGGAGAATTAGTCATAACCCTTATAAGGAGTTATAACCGGCCTCATACCAGCCTGAAAAAAGGGGGCTGCGGACTGCCTGCCGGAGCAAAACAGCCCGCAGCGTTTATCTATGAAGACGGTACAAAAGTACGCCCAAGCGAAGGAGTAAATCTATGAGGGAAATCCCTGAAAAACGGAAGAACAAAACAGTCGAAACAACTTCGAATAGTCATAACTGAATTCAAATGTGCTATTGTGCACTGTTTTTCGAGGGATTGCTAATCGGCAACTGATACTGATAACGGGCAAAAAGTTCATTCATCTTTGTCACGCCCGTTTTTCTGTATATAGAATGAATGTGGCTTTCAACCGTTTTGGGCGAGATATGCAGTGCTTCAGCTATACGTTTTTCCGAATATCCCGTTAACAACAAACACAGGACATCTTGTTCCCGACTGGTGATATGTATTTCTCCTCTGATGCGGTCGATGAGTTGATTCGAAGATTCTATGCCGGGTGCATCCTGTTGGAGGCGGGCTATAAAATCCGTATAGATGAAGGTGAAAAAGGGACGGAGGCGTTCAACGATGTCGGTTGTTTCAGCAGAGAATGCGTCAAGTTCTTTGTATCGGAACAGGAGAAGGCTGCCTACACAAATGCTTGGGCCATCGGATGAACCGATCTTCCGTTCTGTCCGTCGACCCTTTTTCAAAAAGAAGTCAAATCCAAGAGGGGGAAAGTGGAACCGATTAAAGGTGAAGCCATGTCGCTGGCCCTGTTCAATAATGACTTCGTAGTTCGGCCGATTCGTCTCTAGCGACTGGAAGTCTTCTACCATTTCTCCCGATGACTGTTTGCCCTGGCGCAGAACCATCCGCTGGTCCTTGCTCGTTCTTCCGCTAAGGTCGATGTTGGATCGAATGCTGACCACCGAGTAGTCAACCTCAAGAAAGTGATCAATAATGATGTTGCCCAGGGCCCGACTCCATTCAATGAGATCGTGTATTCCTGCTATCTCGGCAATAGCATTCAGAAATGCAGGATAGTCAACAACAGATTGAGAAGAGAGTCGAGAGTTTGCTTGTTGAGAGGAAAGTTCAGCCCGAACGGGAAGAGCTTTCCTCTCAAGATCTTCACGTCCCCACGCCCGCCGCGACAGCAATCCGCGCAATCCTTCTTTCCGGTAGCTTCCCCACCAGTAACGTCCGCGCCGTGTGGTGATGCCGACATACTCGGCGGCGTCGGCAAGAGGGTTGTTCGGATGTTCCTTCAGATACCTGAGGAAGCCGAGCTTCAGCTCCTCGACCGTCCCCTCATAGAAGTGACGTAGCTCGTTCAGTTCCTCGACGCTTTCGCGAATTGTGTGTACACGGGGTCGCATAGTCAGCACCTTGTCGTACTATAAGTCGATGTCGTTAACTGAAAATAGCAGGTCTGAGAAAAATGGCCGAAACGGAACAACTGTTGCGGTGGAGGAGAAAAGAAAATGAGAGGAAGGGAGGCCGAAATGATCGGCACCGGATCGATACCGCCTGTGTATTCCTTACGACCAAAACCTGACGGTCGAGAGAGAGAGAGCAGACAGTGTCAGTTGGTGCAGTTATGATTGTCCGATAATTCTCGTTTGTGACTCGTGAGATACCCGTTCAATCCCGGTCTCTTCGATGCCTTTCCGATTTAGGAGCGTTTTTACTAAGTTCTTCCATTACGATGTCCCCTGTCTATGTTTGCCGATAGCGGCAGACGCCTCATTCCGGCCAGGTCGAATACTCCGACCCAAGCCTGTTTGGAGGACCGGTTCTTGTGCATTCGGGGATTACGTATCGGAGTGGATCGAAGTGGCGGTACGCCCATGCACTTGCAGAAGAACCTCACGGTCGTATCCGACAGAATGCGGGGCCGTGTCGTGTTATGCAGACTGAATAAACACAGGCAGACCCCTTGTCTGCCGTCTACAGAGCAACCTACGCTGAGCACCTTATGCTGCACAATACCGCGCTTCCCTTTGTTCTCCACAGGGAACATGGCGTCATCAACGGTCGGGAAGTAACCTCGACGCGAGATCAACTTCATGGCCTCCTCTACCTGAACGGCGAGCAACTCGTCATTCAATGGCGTACGAGCCGCGAAATCAGCCGGGTTGGCCGTGAGATCCGCACTGACCGCGAACTGACCACCATACGAGAGGTCGCCCTTCCACTCTCTGCACTCGCCGGTGCCGACATCCGGCGTGTGTGGCGTCGCTGGCGGTTCGGTGAATCCCTTGTCTTGACCGCGGCCGACCTGAGAGCCTTCGACGTGTTGATTGGGGAAGGAGACCTTCCGGGCCTGGTGTTTGAGCATCCCGCGGAGATGGTACTGGAAGTACGGCGCGAGGATCGGAATCTGGTTCGGGAGTTCGTAAGCGAGTTGCGCCTGGCCATCAGTGAACAGCTCCTTGCCTCGTACGAGGATCAGTTCCGGGAACGTCTGTTTCAGGGACGAGAACTGCCGTCGTCGGAGGCAAGTGAGGGGAGGGATGAGGGTGCGACTCGCGATCGTTCAGGACGAGGACGTGGATAACGGCTGCTCCTCCCGGCACGGCTCACACGGGGTGTGCGGATATATCTGCAACCTCACCCGCGGCTGCACGCTTCTGTCATGCTGAGGGCTGCCCTGATATCTCACACGTTTTGTACCGACGCGCATTGAATTCACCTTCAGATCAGACCGCGAGACCCATACTCCGTTCATGGTGCGTTGCCTCCTCACTGGAGTTCCCGTAGTTGAGCATTGAGGCTGCGGTTTGTGGCTTCGTTCATCCGTTAACCGATCTCGATATGACATCACAATTTTCGGAAGAGGACCCAATCGCAGCCGCTATCACCGCATCGGTCGAAGCGGGTGAGATCGCCGGAGCAGCAACGCTCCTCTGGTGCGATGGCGAAGTGGTTCAGAGTGCCGCAATCAGTTGTCGTGATCTTGACAATGAGCTTCCGGTCGAACGTGATACTCTGTTCCGTATCGCCTCCATGACGAAGCCCATCACTTCTGCGGCAGCGCTCATGCTGCTGGAGGAAGGTCGGTTTGCGTTGGACGATTCAATAACCCGTTGGGCGCCGGAGTTCTCCAACATGCGCGTTCTGCTCTCACCCGATGGTCCGCTCGACGACACCGTCCCCGCAAAACGCGAAATCACTTTCGAAGATCTGTTGACACATCGATCAGGACTTACCTACGCTGATTTCCATGTCGGCCCGATCTCACGTGCATACGCGGAGGCCCTGGGCGGAGACATTGACACCGAGGTAGCGCCGGATGCCTGGATTGCCGGGCTGGCCGCGTTGCCGTTGATCGACCAACCGGGAGCCGCTTTCCACTACGGTCGTTCGACTGACCTGCTTGGTCTGCTCATCGCCCGAATCGAAGATGAACCGCTTGGTGAAGTACTGCGGCGTCGGATCTTTGGTCCGTTGAGCATGAATGACACAAGCTTCACCGTGCCGCGCTCAAAGCGGCACCGACGTGCCGGAGCATGCGGCTTTGACGACACCGGGCATTTGAGCCCGCTGAATGCCGTTCCGGGGGGTGCTGCGCTCCCTGAACGCCCGAATGACATGACCTACATGTCCGGCGGCCAGGGTCTTTGGTCAACACCGGATGACTACGCTACCTTTGCGAGGGTGTTTATCGGTCGTGGTGTCGTCGATGGCGTCCGGATCTTGAGGCCGGAGTCGGTCGAACTGATGACTCGCAATCGTTTGACGGACTACCAGCGTGCCAACTCTGAGATGTTAGGCGTTCCAATCTTTGCAGCCGGCCATGGCTTCGGAATGGGCGTTGCCGTCGTAGTCGAGTCGGAAATGGCAATGTCAATCCCTTGTGGCGGCGGCGTTGGTGCAGTCGGGTGGCCGGGCTCGTACGGAGGTTGGTGGCGCGCGGATCCAAGCGACGGCTCGGTAATGGTGTTCATGACGCACAACATGGTAAGCCTGGATCAACTCGCGACGGACATCGGCCTTGGCGTCTACGGCGCTATCGACAAGTTTCAGGAGTTGGCTTCCGCTTGCACGCGTTATCGTCGTGGGTCGACAAGCCGTTCCGTCAGGCCGTGACAAGGCATCGCGGGGAGGGCGTGCGGCTGCTGAACTGCCCCGTTCGACCGCAGAACGAGCACTAACCGATGATTGCAGGCCGTTGAAACATGCCGGTCTGCGGTGTTGTGTGTCGACAACACTCAGTCCGGAGAACCGATCGTGCTCCCCAAAAACGATAAGAGCCTCGATTCCATAAAGAATCGAGGCTCTTCCCTGTACCGCGTACGAGACTCGAACTCGTGTTACCGCCGTGAGAGGGCGGCGTCCTAACCACTAGACGAACGCGGCATCCTTTCTTCAATTCAAAGGGCAAAATGAAAAATTCAAAAAGGAGAAATCACCATTGAGTTTTTCATTCCCTTGTTGCCCCGCCAGGGCTCGAACCTGGACTCTTCTGATCCAGAGTCAGACGTGTTGCCAGTTACACCACAGGGCAGTATGCCGGAGAAGTTCAAAAGGCAAAATGAAAAATTCAAAAAAGGAAAAACCACTCCTGAATTCTCTCCGCTGCTGCGGATTCTCCTGCCTTGTCTCCGTGGACCCGATCGGAATCGAACCGACGACCTCTAGAGTGCGATTCTAGCGCTCTCCCAACTGAGCTACGGGCCCGATTCTTTCAAAGGAACGGCAAAGTTAGAATTGTTCCGGACGTTGTGCAAGCCCCGGAACATTCAAAAGTGTGAACCGAAACGGATGCCCCCTGCCGGTTCGTCACCATCCGAGATTGTTCGGTAGCTTCCTCTTCGCTATGTTGAGCCCGTATCGAGGCCGATTTCAACGACATCAGATTATGTATACATCAGAATCCGCTCGCCGTTATCTCTCCCGTGCCGAAACCGTCCGCCCGGTTCCGGAGCGGAAACGCTCCAGATTGAAAGTGGTTGCCGCCGATTTCCTGAATTCCCTCCCCCTGACGATCGAGGTTGCCGAGGATGATTTCTTCGATTTCGAGTATGTGGTCCCGAGTGAAGGGGCACGGCAACTGGTAGAGGAGGAGGCCGATATCGCCCTGCTTCCGGTTGCCGCCCTGGCGGAGATCGGCGGACTTGAAGTTGTTCCCGGTCCCTGCATCGGAGCCAACGGTCGGGTCGATTCGGTGGTGATCGTCAGCGAGGTCCCGCTCGATCGGATCGAACGCCTCTACGTCGACAGTGCAAGTCGCACGTCGGTGATCCTTGCGCGGATCTATCTGGAATCGATCGGCATGTCGAACATTCCTTTCGTCCGGCTTCCCGCCAGGGAAATTCTTGAGCTGATCGGCGGCACCGATGCCGGTCTGTTGATCGCCGACGTCGCCTTCGCCCACTCCAAACGCTTCAAGTACCGGCACGATCTCGGCGATGCCTGGAAACGTCTGACCGGCGAACCCTTTGTCTTTGCCGTCTGGGCCGCCCATCCGGGCGTGCTGACCGATGAGATCGTTTCGCGACTGAACCACCGGTTCTGGGACGGACTTGCCCGCAAGCACCAGATCATCGCCGACTGGGCCGGCGAACACGATATGCCGGTTGCCGATGTGGCCGATTATCTGGACGAGCGTATCCAGTTCAACCTGAACCGTTCGGCATGGAACGGAATGCAGGAGTTCTTCCGGGTGGCAAGCAATCTCGGTCTGCTTCCCGATGCCCGCGTGGAGTTTGCCCAGCGGAACGAGCGGGGGGAGGATCTTCGCGGACTCCATACCGGCGGGACGACCTCCTTCGGTCGCTGGACGCCGGAAGTCGTTCCCTACAACAGAACCTATGGCGTCGACCGGATACTCTCGCGGGCCGAGTCCGGACGACGCATCTCGCTTCACGATGCCGAACGGCTCTACGAGGAGGCGAACCTGACTGAGCTTGGAGAGGTTGCCCACACCATCCGGACCCGGATGAATCCGGGAAACCGGGTCAGCTACATCGTGGCGATGAACCTGAACTACACCAACGTCTGCAATGTCGATTGCAGTTTCTGCGGATTCTATCGGAGCCACGACCCGGAGCGTAAAGGGCACGACGAGGGGTATACGCTGAACCGTGAGGAGATTCGCGAGAAGATGAACACGCTCTCGGCGGCCGAAGGGGTACAGGTCCTGTTCCAGGGGGGAGTGAACCCGAACCTGCCGATCGAGTACTACATCCGAACGTTCGAGTGGTTCAAGCAGGAATGGCCCCAGATCCATCTGAACTGTCTGTCGGTCGACGAAGTCCTCGGGCTCTGTCCGGACGGAACGCCGGAACAGATTGCCGGTGTGCTTTCGCGATTGAAAGAAGCGGGGCTTGATATGCTGCCGGGGGCCGGAGCGGAGATTCTGGTCGATCGCGTCCGGCGGCGCGTCTCGCGCAAGAAGAGTCGCGCCTCCTACTGGCTGGAGACGATGCGCCAGGTCGGCAAGCTCGGGATGCATGCTTCGGTGACGATGCTCTACGGTATGCGGGAGACGACGCGGGACAAATTCGCCCACATGGCAAAGATCCGTCAGCTCCAGGACGAAGTCTCTCCGTTCAAGGTGTTTATCTCCTGGCCCTACCGCAAGGCCGACAGTCTGAAGCTTCAGGCGACCGACCAGGCCGGGTCGACGTATCTGCGGATGCAGGCGATCTCCCGCATCTTCTTCGACAACATCCCTCATATCATGTGTTCGTGGGTGACGCAGGGACCGGAAATCGGCCAGGCTGCTCTCTGGTACGGAGCGGACGATTTCGGAAGCGTGATGTTCGAGGAGAACGTCGTCTCCGCAAGCGGCGTCACCTATCGGATGGATGCCGACGCTATGGAATACTATATCCGCGATGCCGGGTTCGAGCCGTTCCGCCGGACCGGAGAGTTCGAGGAGTGGAATCGGGAAGAGCATGTCTTGCTGAAGGGAAAAAGCCGGCGGGTGGAGTTTGATCCGGGAATTATCTATTGAAAAAAGAGGTTGTAGAGGGGGACCCGGTATCGAAGAGAGAGGGAGGACAATCGCCTGCGCAGAGGCTGCCGACTGAGCGACGGCATATCAGGCCGTTGCACGTTCTCTTTTCTTCGACAGCCGACTCTTGCTGAAAGGGGACGTCCCCTTTCAAACGGATCAACCTGTTGCGGAGGACTTTCATGCGCTTTTCCCGTCGGTCGGTACTGTGTATCCTGTCGGTATCGACACTGCTCATCGTTTCAGGCTCGCGTGCAAACGGGCAGTTCAAGGAATTTGAGGAAGCCGGATCGTTCGGACCCCTGATCGGTCTGCATACCGGAGGGGGATTTGCCGTTGAGGGAGGCGTCGGAGTCCTGCTGAGTCTGAAAGAACACAACGAGGCGTACTACGTGACGTCTGCCGGGGCTTCGGTGGAGGTGATCGTCGGCGAACATCCGGTGATCGCACCCCGGTTGACGGCCTGGTATACGCACGGTATCTTTACGGTTGGGCTGGGGGGAGGAGTCTATATAGGGGAGGATCGGAGCGTGTTTACACTTCAGCCGGAGATCGGACTCGGGTTCTGGACCAACAGGATTACCTGGAGACTGAATCTCTTTCTCGGAGACGAGCCTGATGGGCTCGGGAACAGCGGTTTCAACATGACTGCCTTTATTCCGCTGTGAGGCGTATCGAAGGCGGGGTCCGGCAGGAAAAAGAAAAACGGCAATGGAGCTACAAAGCTCCATTGCCGTTATCATATCCGTTACGAACGACCATTGTCGTCCGGACTTCCAGCTATTTCCGTGTCTGTACGTTCGCTATCACGTACTCTCCAAGTTCCCATCCTTTTTCCGTACCGTTGAGGCATGCTTCGCGATAGTGGATTCCCCCCCAGAAACGGCTCCAGGTGACCTCCATTGCCGCCTCACGGAACGATTTGAACGTGCGGACAGGAAGACCGAGATAGGCTTCGGTCCAGTCGTCGAACCCGAAGTCGTCGCCGAATCTGTGAGTCAGGACTGCGGCCGCAGCGGCGGAAATCGTGCTGTGTGCGCTGGTCCACTCAGGGAACGGCGGTGTCTCGATGTAGGGGAGCCAGGTGGAATCGATATACTTCTGGACGTAGGTGACCGGACGAATCAGATCATACTTGTACTTCCCGTCCCACGCGCTGATGAACCCGTCGGCCAGGGCTGCGGAGACCTGCACGTACATCTCAAGCGATTCCATCATATTGATCTCGGCCTTCTCGGCCGCTATCGAGGCAATACTTATCCAGTGTCCGCCCGGACTGACCTGACGTGTGTTGTACATGAAATGACCGTCGAAATGGGAGTGGATCGGATTGCAGTCCCAGAACTGGGCGATCAGACGCTGCTCCTGCGTAGCATTCTTGTCCGACTCATAGACGGCATAGACCATCTTGTAGAAATCGGAGTCCGGATCTGTGCTGAACTCCGGTGGCGGGGGAGGAAGGAACTGGCTTACCGAGTCTATGACGAACGGCCGGTGTTCATTCCAGTAGGGATCGACCGGATCGTGGAATGCCGGAGGAGTCCGTTCCCACGCTCCCGGAAAGATCGGTACTTCATAACGTGTCTTCGCGCCGATCTTCACAAAGTTATCTTTCGACATCCACTCGATAATGTGCTGTGCAACCGCTTTGCCGTATGCTTTGGATCGTTCAATGACATCGGGCGCCACTCCCATATCGGCGAGGATCCCGTAGTATGCTTCGGCTGCACTGTCGGACATGTAGCGCCGGTAGATCAGGTTCGGCAGCGTGTTCTGATAGGCGGAGATCGCCGTGACGCGCCAGTCGTACTTGAGTCCTTTTTCGGGCTGGGGAGCCGGGGTCAGACCGTTGAACTGACCGGCCAGCGATCGGCACTCCGGAAATCCGGGCAGAGCCGCCTCGTATGCCGCCACGTTGGCGTAAGTATAGTTCCTTGCCGCACTTCCGGGAGTAAATCCGTCGATTTTGATGATCTCGATCGCCAGACGGTTCAGTTCATGAACGAACGTGGCCGGCTTGCTGTAATCGGGTGCGGGACGCTTCCACTCCTCTTTGTTCTGAGCAAGAAGGAAGTGGGTCGATGCGGTAAAAAGAAGGAAGGCAAAAACCGGTTTCAGAATTTGCATAGCACGTAACCTCGATATCTGTGGTTTCATAGAAGTCCTTTATCGCCATCCGGTGGACAGAGGGTCCTGTAGACGAACTATCCCCGATCTCTATTGATCTCTGATGTGTCGATACGTTTGCAGGAAGCGCAGGTCCGTACCCGTTCTCTTCGCCGCATTTCGCATGCTGCTGTTGCAATGTCGGTTGCTCCGTCATGGAGAGAAGGAAACAGGAACCGGCTAATTTACGGCGATGATTCGTGGAGATCAAATTTTCCTTCGTCGAAACGAATCGCATAGGGGAGAAACCGGCGGAGTTAGTAGGTTGTGAAAAACCGGGTGTTCGGAACAGGACCGGAGCTCCCCCAAATGTTGGGGATAACACGCCGGCCGGATCAATGTTTCCGGCAGATACTGCTATTGACAAGTCGAACAACGGCTCGCACGAGGGGAGTCGAAGAACAATACGGGATGATGAGCGAAACAACTGCACGTATGCCAAACAGAACAATCAGCACCTCTCTCTTCTCACGAGCAAAAGCGGTGATTCCCGGCGGCGTGAACTCGCCGGCTCGCGCTTTTGGCGGAGTCGGGGGTGATCCGGTCTTCTTTGCCTCGGCCCGCGGGTGCCGGATGACCGATGTGGACGGGAACGATTATATCGATTACGTCGGTTCGTGGGGACCTTTCATTCTGGGGCATGGAGACGAGCGGGTGCTGGAGGCCCTGCGGAAGCAACTGGAGCTGGCCACAAGTTTCGGCGCTCCTTCGGAAGCTGAAGTGGAGATGGCCGAACTGCTGACCGGACTGATTCCGGGACTCGACATGGTCCGGCTTGTCTCCAGCGGCACCGAAGCGACGATGTCGGCGGTCAGGGTGGCACGCGGGTTTACGTCGCGGAACGGAATTATCAAGTTTGAGGGGTGCTATCACGGTCACGGCGACTCCTTCCTCATCAAGGCCGGAAGTGGTCTGCTGACACTCGGCGAACCGAATTCTCCGGGGGTGACTCCGGGCACGGCCGCCGATACGCTGGTGGCGCGGTTCAACGATATCGAGTCGGTGCGCAGACTCTTTGCCGAGAACAAAGGGGAGATCGCTGCGGTCATTGTCGAGCCGATCGGCGGCAACATGGGGGTTGTCCCTTCCTCGGTGGAGTTCCTGACCGAGTTGCGCGATCTCTGCACGGCTGAGGGGACGGTGTTGATCTTCGACGAAGTGATGACCGGCTTCCGCGTGGCTCTGAGAGGAGCGGCATCTCTTTACAGCATTATCCCCGATATGTATACCTACGGCAAGGAGATCGGAGGGGGATTGCCCGTGGGGGCTTACGGCGGCAGACGGGATATCATGGAACGCGAGTCGCCGGTCGGACCGATCTACCAGGCCGGCACCCTCTCCGGAAACCCGATGGCGGTTGCCGCCGGACTGGCGACGTTGCGGGCGTTGATCGAGGATGATCCGTATGCCGGACTTGAGCAGAGGGGAGAACGGATAGCCGGAGCGTTGCAAAGCATGGCCGCTGCACATGATATTCCGGCGGTCGTCAATCGGGTCGGCTCGATGATTACCCTTTTCTTCACCGAAGGACCGGTAAGGGATTTCGACGAGGCGACGGCAAGCGATACGTCTCTCTTCTCCAGGTTCTTTCACGGCATGTTGAACCGGGGCATCTATCTGCCGCCGTCGCAGTTCGAGGCGTGGTTCCTTTCGGTTGCTCATCGGGATGAGGATATTGCCGCCACGCTTGAGGCGGCCGACGCTGTTTTATCCGAGCTCGCATCGCTATGATTCTCTGGCTTATCGGACCATCGGGAAGCGGGAAATCGACTGTCGGGCCGTTGCTTGCGGAGCGACGGAACGGACGGTTTGTCGATCTGGACCGGATGATCGAAGAGAGAGCCGGACGGAGCATACCCGACATTTTCCGCGATGAAGGAGAAGAGGAATTCCGTCGCCTTGAGACGGAGCTTGTCGAGGAACTTGTTCGCACAACTCCCTTTCGCGAACAACTGGTGGCGGCCGCCGGTGGGGGGGCGGTAGTCGATCCCCGCAATCGGGATCTGATGCGGTCCTCCGGTCTGCGCATTCTGCTCCGCGTCGATGCCGCAACGGCAATCGATCGCCTGGTCTTCTCCGAACATCGTCCCCTCCTCCAGGCAGAAAATCCGACGCAGGTCTGGCAACAACTTTACGATGAACGAATCACGGCCTATGCCGATCACGACATCGCGGTTGACGCAACCACGAATCCGGATGA
>CAMLOB010000020.1 GCA_946481475.1 uncultured Chlorobiota bacterium
CTACCATTCCTGGCGCATCCGCTCCCTTTTGTCCCCTATTCATGCAACAACGCCGTTATAAACTCATGAAGTATACTGCATTGATAATTGCAGGAATCATTGCTTCTGGATGCAGCAACCTGCCGGAGCGTATGAAGGAGCTATATCAACAGGGAATGAATGATCCCAATTACATGCAATTGAAGGAGCATTTCCCGAACAATCCAACAGAAGTGTCATGGGTGCAATACTGGCCGATTGAATGGCAAGGAGGATCGGTTTTTCAGGTTATGCAGACCTCCGACAATGTTGACCGAGTGTGGAATGAGTATAGTTCGGAATTTATATATACTACTGAATGCCCCTGTGATAGGTGGATCGAGGACCCTAAGAACCTGAACAACAGTCGCCCGCTTACAAGGCTATTTATTACAAGAAGTGGTGATGCATTGGGTGATGGTTGGAAAATCGGAGTGCTGATTGCAATGCCCTATAAGAGTAAGGGAGAACAGATTTGGAATCATGGGCAGTCGGCAGGTATTGCAGTGAATGCACATGAACAGAAAGTTTTGTATTGGGCTGAGATCTGGTAGATGCAATTATAACTGGTGCATGCAGCGGACAGCTTCGCCGCCTCTGATGCCAACGTTATGCTCCTTGGAGACCTTTAAGCGACGTGACTAAATGGAGATAGTAACAAGGCGATTTGAAGTAAGGCCAAGCGACCTCATGAAGCAGTCTGTGAGAAAGATATCGCGCCGCTGAACTTGGCCGTCAGGCCCCAAGCCGAGACGTCCCGTCATGCTAAGCGAGAAACAATATATTCTATGGCAGAAATACCTTGATCTCGAACGAGACAAGATCCGGCACCTCATGCTTTCCAGGCTCGATGAGTTTATTCGAGCACTCGAAGAGACCCCAGGGCAATGGTGGGAGTGGGCTAAGGAGATCGCACGGAGAGTGGTCGACGATGTAGAAGATATCCCTGTTCGAATGCCGCTGTTTGAGAGGGTTATCTTTCCGGCGCTGTTGGAGGGGTACAGAAAGCGCGAGGCGGGTTGTGCCAGATGGATAGCAGGCTTCAGCCATCTCCTCTATCATTGCACCGCGTGCCGGCAAGCCCTTGACGATCCGCCGACGAGCACTGCACTGTTGAGGCGTGCATTGGAAGACGATCCTGCTGATAGTCGCGCCAGGCGAAAGCTGGTCGAGGTACTCGAAGGCCGGCTTTCGTATGCCATACACGAGGTGCCCTCGGGAGTTCTATACGGTTATAGTGGAGCCACTCCGGAGGAATGCGAGGAACTGCAGCAGATGCTGAACGACTTCAGTCGGATGGCTCGGCAGGAAGGCATGATTGACCAATACGAAGATCTTGTCGAGGAATGTGTCCTACACTTCAGAGCCTACCGTGAGTACAGACTCAATAGCGAGAGATGGACAAGCTACGAGGACTTTCTCGACGAAATGGAACCGGCGTGGAAGGGCACCTGACAACGCGTTCCAGCGAACGCAACGCTGGGCGACGTTTTACCTCGGATGCGACGCTTTCGGCCGCCGGCGGGCTCGTTCTGGAAAGTGCAGGACCGGGACATGATCGACCGGCTCGGAATCGAGCCCACTCAGACTGCCAATGACCGTGGATGCTTCAACAGCTTTTCGATCTCGATCATGATCTTTTCAACCTATCGGATTGCTCTTCCTGCCTTCCATCCCGGGATATCTTGTTTCTACAGCACTCTGTTCTTACAGATCACCCCTGTCCTTCCAGTCAAACTTATCTCTATCGGCACTGTTTCGTTCGGCCAGGTCGGATAGCATTGCGTCGATTCTTTCCTTGTCAACCCATCGGCCGTTAAAAAAAACACCGGCGATGTTCCGTGTGTTTCGTATGTCCTCCAGAGGATTGGCGTCAAGCAGAACAAGGTCTGCATACTTTCCGACTTCCACCGTTCCGATCAGACTGTCAATGCCGAGCCATGCGGCAGGCAGACGAGTGGCTGAGGTCAATGCTTCTTCAGGCGTCAATCCGGCTCCAACCAGAAGTTCGATTTCATCATGTAGTGAAAAGCCCCAAACCACTCCTGACGACCCGGCATCCGTTCCTGCGACAACAGGCACTCCCGCTTCCACGAAAGCTTTCACCAGTCGATTGTTGAACTCAATCATCCTTTCGAGACGGGCAAGACTTTCCGGAGTAGCGTTCTTGTTGTAGTTGTTCGATGTAAGCCACTTGCTTTGCAAAAGCGGATGCACATACTGCAGACCGGGCAATGATCTCAGTCCCTCAAGAGAACGTCCTTGATCGGCGGCAGAGACGATAATGATGAGCGTAGGGCATAGCCAGGTTCCATTCTCTTTCGCAAGTTGAGCAAGACGTTCCGGGTCTTGCTCAACCTGCCTCTCGGTCTGCTTGAAAAATTCCTCAGCGTGTGCAACCATCCCGAAATGAGGCACAAAAGCGTCCTCTATTCTTTCTTTGAACACATTCGGAATATGTCCTACAACTTTCAGTCCCTGTTTGTCGGCCTCATCGACGATTGCCTTGTAGGTCTCCTCATCAAGCTGCGAGTACACCTTGATGAATTCATATCCTTCCGCTTCAGCCATACGAACGGCCTGACGTCCGTCGGAAGGAGTCTTTGCTATTCTGCCGGATCCGTCCCCTCCATTGATCATTGCCGCCAGTGCCATCCGGGGACCGATCACTTCACCCCTTAGAATTTCGTTTCGTTGGCCGAAGTGTCCCGCCATGGAATTCAGGTCGAATACCGTGGTAACACCGTTAGCCACAAACGGAGTCATGATATCCTGCGTATTGAAGAGCGCAGCAGCACGCGTCGGATAGGTCGTATTGAAATGCCCGTCCGTCAGGATATGAACATGCATATCAACAAGCCCCGGAATGAGCCACTTCCCTTTCCCTTCTATTACCTCCGCCGAATCGGGAATATCCTCGTTGATAGAGACTATCTTGTCCCCTGTAATAACGACAGTAGCATTTTCCATGACCTTGTTCTCGACCGTCATGGGGATGACATTCACATGCGTAATGACAAAGCTCTTATGCTCCTCATCTTTCTGAGCTTGAACAAGCATAGCCGATGACAACATCAACAGCATTATCAGACACATCAAGCATTTGAAATACATAGCGGCATAATCCTCTGAACAGTGATAAAAGAAAAGATGCGCCGATCTGCGAACATCCGTCCGATCTGCGCCATCTGCGGTCTATCCCCGATACCTCACCACCCCCCCCACCACCGTCACCACAACCCGCGTCCCCTCGTCAAACGGGTCCCCGTCCAACACCACCAGATCGGCGTCGTATCCCGGCTGAAGGCGGCCGCGGTTTGCTCCGTTCGGCAGGGCGAGGGGGGCCCACTCGGTGTAGGCCCGCAGCGCATCCTCCTGCGAGATCGCCTGCTCCGGATGCCACGCCCCCAGCCTGCTCCGGCGTGTGACGAAGGCACGGAGTCCGGCAAGGGGGTCGGGCGATTCGATCGGGAAGTCGGAGCCGCCGGGGAGGGGCAGACCGTGGTCGCGCAGGTTCCGCCAGCCGTAGGCGTAGGAGCATCGCTCCGGACCGAGACGGGCCTCGGCCATCTCCGCGTCGCTTGTGCAGTGTGTCGGCTGGATCATCGGGATCACGTCGAGCGCGGCGAAGCGGGGGACGTCGTCCGGGTGGACGATCTGGGCATGCTCGATCCGCAGGAGTCCGTCGGGATAGTCCCGCCGGAGTCGTTCGTATGCGTCCAGCACCAGCCGGTTCGCCCCATCGCCGATGGCGTGGACGGCGATGCCGTAGTCGGCGTCGAGCGGTTCGCGTGAGGCGGCAACGATCTCATCGGCAGTCATGACCCGAACGCCCCGGGTCTCCGGTGCGTCGCTGTAGGGTTCCAGCAGGAAGGCTCCCCGCGAACCGAGCGCTCCGTCGGAGAAGAACTTGACGCCGACGGCCTGCAGGTTCGGCGCGAGTCGTCCGGGCTTCGGGACGGCTTTCCAGCGTTCCTCTACGCCGTCGAGGAACATCCGACATCGGATCTTCATCCCCCCGGATTCGGCCAGACGGGTCATCGGCTCCAGCCAGTCGGGATGGACGGTCATATCATGGACCTCGGTGATGCCGTAGCGGAGACATTCCTCCACGCCGTAGCGGTACCAGCGGGCGATCTCCTCCGGCGTCGTCTCCGGCATGGCCCGCTCCAGCAACTTCACCCCCTGATCGATGACGATACCGGACGGTTCTCCACTCTCATCCGACAGCACCTCTCCCCCTTCGATCCTCGTGCTCCGGTCGAACCCGGCCGCATGCAGGGCCGCGCTGTTCGCCCAGACGGCGTGGGTGTCGATCCGGTAGAGAACGACGGGATTGCGTGGGGCAACGCGGTCGAGTCCGGAACGATGGAGTTTGTCGGTATCATCCCATCCCTGCTGATTCCAGCCGAAGCCGGAGATCCACTCCCCCGGCGATCTCCCCGCAGCTTCTTTTTCGACCAGTCGCAGACACTCTGCGGCCGAACCGGCTCCCCGCAGATCGACCCGTTCGGCCATCTGTCCCGGACCGATCAGATGGCAGTGTGTGTCGACGAAGCCGGGGAGGATCCGTGCCTGCGACGGCAGCGACATCTCCTTTCCGTTCAGAAAGAGTCGACTCGTTTCCGAGGAATCGACCGATACGATTTTGTCACCTTCCACATAGACTTTCATGGGGGAAGTTACGAGGATCGCGGATATGGGATAGAGAGGGAAGGCGGCACCGACATTCCCTCCCCTTTTCTTCTATCCCCTGCCGCAACTGATGTCAGGGTGATCCCCCACTCCCGGAATCCTCCCGCACTTCCGTATGTTTGCGTGTGAAAGACATATTCGTACTTTCATCCGGGCATCGCCGGCACCACCTTCCCAGGTGACGGAGATGCCGAACCCAACAGAGAACAGGTTTTCATGGCTGGTCGAAAACGTCCGGAAATTCCGGGGAGTTCCGAGGAACTCCGCGCGGCTCTCTTCGCATGTCGGGGAAAGTCGGTCGAGCATATTCTGCTCCTCCTGCTTCACATCAAAGAGAATCCTTCGCAAAGCATCAGGGAGATCTCCCGGCACTTCGGTCTCTCCGAACGGACCGTCTACCGTCGATTGCAATCCTACCAGAAACTTGGTCTTCGGGGACTCCTGGCCGAGCACGGCATTTCCGATCCGGGTGAGCAGACCGGAGAAGAATCCGCACAGACACCGGCAGAGACCAACGGAACGAACGGGAAGCAGGAGGCCCTTCCCCCTCTTCTGAACCGCCGGACTCTCGCCTTCCTGAATCGTCTCCCGGTCAGCGCCGACACGGTGGAGTGGGGACGGACGTTCAAGCGACTCCTCTGCGAGCTCTTCGACGATGTCGATCATGTCGCCCTGAACATCCGCACGACGCTCGACCTGATCAACCCGACGACAAACCGTCCCGGCCAGGTCCACAGACAATCGGTCTTTTCCCACAGAAAGAAAGAGAAGAAGATCTCGGTCGTACACGATACCGAGGGACAACGGAGATGGGAGAAGCTGTACGAGGAGGGGGTCCGGAACGGTTTTCCGGCAGAGGACTATCGCGAACCGACAGGATTTGACTACTACTACCAGACGACCGGATCGTATATCGGAACGATTCTTCTGTTCAGCAGGCGGGAGAATCCGCCGATCTCTCCGCAGACGATCACCCTGATGGAAGAGCTCCGCCCCTTCTTTCTCTTCATCCTGTCCGACCACATCGCCCGTCACCGCATGGTCCACCCGGAGGACGTGCTCTTCCGCGACCTCGTCACCCGCATCGGCGACAACGCCCGTCTGTCGGAGCGGGAGAAGGAGATCCTGATGCTTCTTGTGCTGGCCTACAGCTACAGTGAGATCGCCTCCTGTCTCTTTATCTCGGTAAAGACCGTCGAATCCCACGTCAAGGCGATCTACCGGAAGATCGGCGTACAGAATCTGAAGGAAGTCTTCGCACGCTACATCACTCCCCGCCTTTTCCCGACGTAGTCGCCTCGGCACCTCCGTCTCTCCGAGCGGCCCGGATCCTGACAGCCCTTGTTCTATTGCTGACAAAGTCAGCGTCGAATTCAGGGTTATCCCCGATTGAGGGGGGAATCGGGGGAGAGTATATTGCCTGCGGTCAATGGGTGGCACAATCGACACAACCTCCATCCACACTGTGGTATCGCAGTGGCGGTACCTCTTGCAGAGTATTCTAACCGAACGGTTTTATGAAGAACGTGATGAGATTCCTCCTGCCGTCTCTTTGTGCGTGGATGCTGTTCGCAACGGAAAGTTTTTCCCAGTCCACTCCCTGTTCTTCTCACCCGACTGAGCCCGGAGCTCAGCTTGTGGCCGGCTTTACCGTGACGGTACCCCTTTCCGGAAACGGCGGTTTCACCGGGAGCGGGGTACCGGAAGGCACACTCAACACATTCGACAATTCCGGCTGTCAATCCCACAATGAAGTCTGTATCTGGCTGATGCCGGACGGCAGACCGGACATCGTGATCGACGTCGGGGGCATGACCTTCTCGGGAGATTGTGACGGGATTGATGCCCTCCCCCTCAGCCGGATTCTCGACATCGTCTCTCCGGCAGTGATCGAACAGGGAATCCTGCTCGGTCATCTTCCCTGCGCCGGCTCCACCACGGCAACTGACTCAATCGACGTGTTGACCACCGCCTGTGCGAACCGCCTCGGCAGCGAGACCGCCACGACGTTCACTCCGTGCGATGGTGCCTGGTGTCGACGCCGCTATCAGGTGGTCTGTTCGCCGGGAGCACACATCATCACCGAACTTGCCGGCATCCCGTCGGAATGTTCCGGCGGCAGCGGAGTTCCGTGCGAAGAGGGATGTCCGGAGGGATCCGGCATCAACCTTTCATTCGGGGAAGAGAGAACGGATCAGGGGACGGAAGAATTGACCGGGGGGACATCAATGCATGAAATGCAGACGATACGGGTGGACGGTCCCGTTCGCCGCTTCAGATAATTCAGATATGATATTCAGCCGACTCCAATCGACAAGCAGACTCGCGCGACAAAGGCCCGCACAGACAAACAGACTGTTGGAAGAGGAGGTGTACCTGAGAACGACGTAAGACAGAACAGCACAACCAATGTGCAGGGTATCATAGGGTTTTTCCATCACAAGCTCCGGCTGTGTGTTCCTGTGGTCATGGAACCGCCACTCGACCGTATGGCCGGAACGGGTTCCGGAGGAGAAGCCCCCCATAACAACCTTGCCGAACTTTCACAGATCCATTCAGGAGAACCTTATGAAAAGGAGTACGAAACTTGTGAGGACAATACTTGCCGGCACAATCATGGCCGTTACCGGTCTGTTCTGGATAGCCGGAACGGAGACCGCCCAAGCCCAGCGATGGGAGTGGGTATACGGCGCCGACTGGTGCGAGGAGGACGGGCGCTTCCGCGTCATACCGGTCACCGGCACGTGCGGACAGGAAGAGTTCGTCGGCGGTTATATCGCCGTGGGAACATCCTACTCCGTCAGCGACGACTGCAGCACATCGGACGTCTATGTGGTCCGCACCGACAACTGCGGACGGGCATACTGGGAGAAGACATACGACATCACCGGAAACAATCTGGACGACGTAGGATTCAGCATTATCGAAGTCGAGGAAGAGGCAGGATTTATCCTTACCGGATGGGCCACCACCGAAAGTGGGGACATTCAGGCATTCCTGATGGAGATCGACTGCATGGGTTCGATCCGCTGGACGCAGACATACGGAAGCGAGGACGGGACGGAACTGGGCTTCGATCTGATCGAGGCGCAGACCGGCAATCCGGACATCGAACCGGCAACCGCGCCGGGCGACATCGTCGTTTCGGGAGAATCGAGCAGCACGCCTTCGGGATCGATTGACGGATACCTCTTCCGTACCCAGCGCAACGGGACGCTCATCTGGGATGCGATCTACAACGATCCGGAAGCCAATCCGGACGAATGGCTCTTCAGTCTGACCGAAGCGGCCTCCTCCGGCATCAACGGAACGTCGACGGGAGACATCGTTGCGGTGGGAGAACGGAATCTGGAAGGAGGTCTGCAGGGATACGTCATCCGGGTCAGCGGCGATGACGGGAGCATCAATCCCGGACCGACTTCGGCGCAGAACTCTGCAGAGTTCGGCGTCAACGGTGCCGACGACGGATTCTACTCGGTGATCGAGCTTCAGAACCCGGACGAGACCGGGTCGTCACTCGGGTTCCCGAACGTTGTCGTGGCCGGATACGGATCGATTCTGGATCCGGACGGAACCGTCGGGATCGACAACTTCGTCGTCAAGCTCAACGACGGCAACCCGTGCGATCCGATAACGCAGATATTGATCGACGGCGTCAATCCGGATATGAACGTCACCGATCGCGCCCGCACGATCCGCGAGCTGCCGGGAGCGCTGGGTCTGAACCGGCAATACGATCTGATCATGACCGGCATCACCGATGTCAACGGCTCCAACGATGCCTATTTGCTCAGCCTCAGGCCGACCCTGACGCCGAGCGGCATCGTCAGAACGACCTATGGGGGTGACGGGACCGACGACGGCTGGTCCACCTATCCCGTCTACAGGGACAATCTGGGTCATCTCGACGGGTTCGTCGTCTGCGGCCTCTCGCAGAGCAACCTTGAGGGAGCCCCGACTCCGGACCCGCAGGACATGTATCTGATCAGAACCGATACCCGCGGAAGCTCCGGCTGCAATAGGGACTATCCGGTGGAGTATACGGAAACCGATCCGTGGGAATGCGTTGAGGACGAGGTCAATTCCATCAATAACTACGAGGAACAGACCTCGACGGAGACCGACCGCGACTGGGGTACGGAAGTCTGCCGCTGCCAGGTGCCGAAGGAGACTCCCTCCCTCACGAACGCTGCAGATGCTCCGGTTGTCGGAGAGACTGCGCTGAGTGCCGTCTCGATTCTTCCGAATCCGGCGCGTGAAGGGGACCGGCTGACCGTGGCGGTTGCAACCACTGCAGAGATGACCGCAACGATTACGGTCACCAACAGTCTCGGCGAAGAAGTGGTCGTGCAACGACGGACGCTTGCCGCCGGAGAGAATGACGTATCGATCAAAACGGCCGGATGGCCGGCCGGCGTCTACCACATCACGGTACGCGACGGCAAGAGCGGACAGACGACCCAGGTCGTCATAACCGATTAAGGAGATATGACCATATCGGTCGATAAAGACTCACCGGCCACTTGAACGGCACGTGTCGGTGAGGAAACGGAATCGGCGAGGGGACTGCAGGAGTCTCCTCGCCGATTCATTATTGCAGGTATACATTCCTTCCGCAGTTCCGGATTTTTCCCTCCTCCCATATCGAAACGGGAGCGGATCAGTCCGCCCGGGTCAGCGACCAGAGGAAATCGAGCTTGGTAAATCCGGCGAACAGAGCACTGTCGGCCGGATCGATAAAACCGTCCGGCTGATAGTCCGGCGTCTTCGGTCCGTTCCCCCCCGGATTCTGTTTCCACGCGGCAAGCCGGTGACAGGTCATACAGTTGCTGTTCACTCCGGTCCACTTGACCTTCTCCCCGCTCGACGTCTTCACCGTCCCGCTCAGGTTTGTCTCCAGATAGGGATTGAACGCAACGAAAGGTTCTCCTTTCGGATTTCCCGGCGGCGTCACCATGAAGTAGGCGACCTCCATATTGTAGTGGGCCCAGGGACCGGTAATCGAGGAGGGACGATCGGCGCCGTAGAGGGGATTCCCCGGATCGGCGGCCCAGTAGAAGGTCTGCCACGTCCAGTTCGGAATCTCCTTCGTCGTCACGTGCATCGCCATCAGCAGGGCGATATTCCCCTCCTTCACCATCGCCGCAACGCTCGCCGAATCCCCCTTGTTCCCCGCTCCGACATCATCACCCGACGTCTCGGCAAACTGACTGTAGGCATCGGCCTCCTCTTTCGTCAGGACGAAGTGATAGAAATCATCCAGCGACACGACCGGCAGCGGCCCCTTCGGCTCGCCGTTGAAGGACATCTCGACGGTATCTCCCGGCTTCAGCTTTCCGGTCGGATCGACCACCACCGCCTGCCGCCAGGTCTAGGGCTCCGGATTTGCAAGGTTGGTCGTCGTCTCCGGCGAGATACCGTCCCAGTACGGAACCGCCGTCGGCTCGCTTCCGCTGATAAACTGGAAGACCGGTTTCAGCACGATCGACTTTGAATCGGTCGAATCTCTGGAGGTCAGGACCTGCCGGTCGACCACCGGCGTTCCCGCCTTGTCGAAAGCCAGATTGATGCTGTCAAGGACCGATGCCCGGTTCAATCCGTTGTCCCAGATAAATCGGGCGACGCTCGATGTGTACCGATTGAAGGAGGTCACCTGTTCGGCCGGATCCTGCGGGATCTGCCGCTGCACCACCGACTGATGGTGAAACTGTCGGGGATCCTTGAACGGACGGAATTTTGTCCGCGTCAGCTTCCCGCCGGAATCGACGTTATCGAACAGATCATGTCCGGAATACCAGGTCTCCCAGACCGGAAGATCCCCTTCGCCCGACGGAGACGTAATCGACGCCCAGACATCCCAGCCATGTTGACGAATCGCCTTCATGTCGACCTTATCGATCCACCCCTGAATCTCGGCCTGGGTAGCCGGATAGCTCCCGACCGACGGCGGATCGACCACGCCGTTCTCGTCACGGACAAGCGAAGATGCCCCCTCCTTCTTCGTCCCCTCCTCAACCTTTTCCTCTCCGCAGGAAGAGAGCATCAGCAACGACAAAAGAATGATGGGAAATGATGCACGAAAATGCAGACGGACGGAAAGACTCATGATGTGCCTCGTGTCGTGATGTGTGAATGGAAGTTTCGGGACCACGGGTAAACTTACGGGTTCACCCGGTGGGAACAAAGACAAGTCGGCGATTTTGTCGGCGTGGAGATCCTCGGCATTCCCTCTACAAGCTATCACATCCAACTCCGTCAAGGGGACCTCAGGTTCTACCCCGAATCTCTTATCTTGCCCGAACTTTAACACGCATACAACACGATGAGATCAATATATCGCTACGTTCTGGGCGCCGTCCTCCTTTGTCTGGCGGCATTTTCAACTGCGGACATAGCTTCCGCTCAATCCCTGTTGAAGGAACCTTTGATCAACAGATCCGGGCATCCTTTCCATCTCGACCATCTCTCTTCCGGAGTCCACGACAAGTGCGGGCCGATCGACGAGAAAGCTCTGGAAGCGTTCAGAGTGCTGGCAGGTGACGGGTGGGGATACGGATACGACCGGCTTCTGAACGACATCGAGGAGTGGAAGAAAAGTCCTTATGTCTCCTATGTCCGCTCTATCGGCAAGAGCGTGCAAGGTCGGGACCTGTGGGAAATGAAGATCACCGCCGACAGACCGCAGACCAGACCCCGTCACACGATCACGATTCACGCCCGCACCCATCCGCACGAAACGCAGAGCTGGTGGGTCTGCGAGCAGGTCATTCTCTTTCTCCTCTCAGACGATCCCTTCGCTGCGGCCCTGCGCGAACAGTGCACGTTCTACATCATCCCGATGTACAATCCGGACGGCGTCGAACTGGAGACGACCCGCTACAACGCCAACGGCGTCGACCTTGAACGGGAGTGGGACAAACCGAACCCGCAGCCGGAGGCGGCCGCGTTGAAGCGTCGGTTCGGCGAGTTGATGCATTCGGAAGAGCCGATCGAGATCGCGCTGAACCTTCATTCTTCTTCCAAACCGGAACGCTATTTCTGGTTCCACGACGAGACCGGGACCTCTGTCGAGTATGCGATGCTTGAACGGGAGTTCATCGCGGGAGTGCGGACGTTCTTCGCACGGATCATGCCCTGGAACTATGCGGTCAGTTGGCAGGAGAGCGCACCGACCCATTTCCCCGAAAGCTGGTTCTGGTACAACTACGGAACGGATGTCATGGCGCTGACCTATGAAGACGTCTTCGAACATGACACCGGAACGTCTGATGCCTACTTCGACTCGACCGCCCTCGCACTGCTCCACGGCATCGCCGATTACCTGGACCTGAACAGGATTGCCGGGGTTCACGATCAACCGCAGGAACCGGCAATCGGCTCCCTCACGGTTCTCTCCGGTCCCGATCCGTCCATCCTGTTCTCATTGCCGAAAGGTGGAGAGTTTGCCCTCTCGGTCTTCGACGGACTTGGTCGCGAGGTAACGCGGCTCCGGGAAGGTGAAGTGTTGTCCGGAGAAGAGCGAGTGGTGTGGGATACGGGCGACCTTCCGTCGGGGATGTACTACGTGCAGTTGCGAACCGACGAGGGGATGATGACGGCGCGGGTGCCGGTGCTTCGGTGAGGTGCCGGAGCCGGGGAAGAAGATTCACGCAAAGACGCAAAGAGAGGATGAAAGAGATAGTCGCTTCACTGGTCGTCGCACTGCTTCTGCTGGGGTGTGGAGATCGTAGTGAAAAGCAGAACACAGAGAAGAACCCGCACGACAGCGGGAGGACGGAGACGGGCGATTCCGTCCGCAATGTCGACACGGCTCCGTCACGGGCCGATGAATCTTCCGGCGTCGATCCGGAAGATTTGCTGATCGGTCTCTGGCAGGATGCTCCGTCGATGGCGGCCGGTTGGTCCGCAACCTATCAGTTCTTTCCCGACGGGACCTTTGTCCTGAACGAAAATCAGATGGACTGCGCAAAACGTCTGGTCTGGAGCAAAGGGAAGTGGAGACGCGTCGGCGAGGAGGAACTGGAGCTGACGGTTAACGAGTGGTTCCGGCTTGAAGGGGGACGGATGGTTCCATCCGACGGCTCGTGCGCTTCCGACTCCATGCTCATCGGCGCGAAGGAGAACCGGATTCGTCTGGAGGAACCGAAAGCCCTCACCCTCCCTCTCGGCCCGATCATCTTCGCCGGAGACGATCATCCGGAACGGACGACGGTGACGATCGGAGATGTGAAGTTCTACCGGTTCGGCGACGATCCGTCGGCATATCCGTAAGAAAGGAAGTGAAGCCGTGCGCAAGCGACATGCCGGCATCTGAAATCACTCACGTAATCGGAGAGGAGCCATGCTGAATTTGTTTGAAGAGTTTTTCAGCGTCGTTCAGACTCTGGAAGAGCAGACAATTCGATATGCCGTTATCGGCGGTTTTGCCATGGCATTTCATGACTCGGTTCGGGCTACACGGGACATTGATTTTCTGGTATTGATTGAAGATGTCAAGGAAATCTCTACTGTTCTGGAGACACTGGGCTACCGACCGTCGGGTGCCCCCTTTACCTTTCAGGATACACGTCTGACACTCCACAGGTTTGTCAAGTTCTTCGGGACCCGACACGCAATGCTTGACTTTCTCTGCGGCACGGAGGAACGGTATCGCTCGATCGTCACAAACGCAATTCCCGTCGATCCGGGGAATGGTATTGTTCATATCGCGACAAAAGAAGACTTGATCTATCTTAAATCGATGCGAAATTCGGAACAGGACAAAATTGATATTCAACGATTGAGGGACGATGACAAGGCTTGAGCAGGTGGTCCGGGAGTTGAGTGAGATGTATGATATCTACATGGCCTTCCGCCGGGCGCGGGAGAAGGCCGGTATCCCGATGGACCCGCCGATCCCCGGCATGACGCACGAGGAGTTCGAGGAACTCCGCAGAAAGTACTTCGAGGAAATGGAGTCAAGGCAAAATTCACAATGACAAATTCAAAGAACTCTGTTGTTATCGGAGACGAGGTATCCATCGTTGTTTCCGAAACTCCCTCCGACCTCCGCTCCCTTTTTCTTCTGGACCCCGACCTCGCATTTCTGAACCACGGCTCCTTCGGCGCCTGTCCGCGACCGGTCTTCGAGGAATATCAGTGGTGGCAGCGGGAGTTCGAGCGGAGTCCGGTGGAGTATCACGGACGGAAGTTTGCCGATCTGATGCGGACGGCCCGGACCGATCTGGCCCGATTCGTCAACGCCGATCCGCTCGATCTGGTCTTCGTCACCAACGCAACCGTCGCCGCCAACATCGTCGCACGCTCGCTGCGGCTCGGTCCGGAGGATGAGATCCTGACGACCGATCACGAGTACGGCGCATGCGACAGGATGTGGGAGTTCCTCCGGCGCGAACAGGGCTTCAATCTCCGCCGCGTGGAGATACCGGTGCCGGTCACGACGCAGGAAGACGTTATAGAACGCCTGGTCGCCGGAATGAACGAGCGAACGAAGGTGCTCTTCATCAGCCACATCACCTCGCCGACCGCCCTGACCTTTCCGATAGCCGAACTCTGCCGGATCGCCCGCGAACGGGGCATCATTTCGATTATCGACGGAGCCCATGCGATCGGGCAGATCGATCTCGACCTGCAGGAAGTCGGCGCAGACTTCTATACCAGCAATCTCCACAAGTGGCTCTGCGCACCGAAGGGATCGGCCTTCCTCTACGCCCGCCGCGAAATGCAGTCCCTGTTGCAACCACTGGTCGTCAGTTGGGGATGGGAGCCGAAGAGTCCGGTCGATTCGGACTTTATCGGACACCACGAATACCGGGGCACGCGGGAAACGGCCCCAGCTCTGGCGACGGGAAAAGCAATCGAATTCCAGCGGGAGCACGACTGGGAGAAGGTTCGTGCCCGATGCCGTCAGTTGGTCAATGAAGCCCGGTCGGTCCTTCGTGACCGGTTCGGCTTCACACCGGTTGCCCCGGACGATCCGGCCTGGTACGCCCAGATGTCCGCCTTCCTCCTCCCCGGTGATGTGGACGGAACACTGCTGCAACAACGCCTGTTCGACGAGCACCGCGTGGAGATACCGGTCGTCCCGTGGAACGGACGGGAGACGATCCGCATCTCCGTGCAGGGCTACAACAACCGGGAAGATCTGGAGCGACTCTACCGGGGGATCGAAGAGATTCTGTCGTAAGATGAACGGATGGAGAGGCTCTCCGATCCCTCTTCATCCGTCCGATCCGTGTCCGATTTCATCCGAAGGGTCGTGAAACTCTCTGCAATTCGGTTGTTCACCTTCTCCGCCTGTCATCTGAACGTTTTCCGACGTATCTTTCCGGTTTGATTTTTTGCAGACTCATCACAATCAGGACAACAGGAGAAAGACATGCACATCGCAAACCGGATGACGCGGCTCGGGACGGAGACCGCCTTTGAAGTTCTCGTCAAGGCCAGGGCTCTGGAGGCGCAGGGACGCGACATCGTTCATCTGGAAATCGGGGAACCGGACTTCGACACACCGCAGAACATCATCGACGCCGGTCGGGAAGCTCTGGCAAACGGCTTCACGCATTACGGTCCCTCCCCCGGTCTGCCGGAAGCGCGTGAAACGATCGCCGCCTACGTCGC
>CAMLOB010000021.1 GCA_946481475.1 uncultured Chlorobiota bacterium
GGAGTCCTGATACGGCAGGCTGCCGAAATCATCGGCGTATCGGAAGAGGAGATCGGCGGAGTCAGGTTGCTTCGCAAGTCGATCGATGCGCGGCACCGACCGGTAGTTCTCCGGTTGCAACTCGAGGTCTGGCTGAACGAACCGATGCCGGAAGAGAGGCTGCCGGAGCCGGATTATCCGGAGGTGCGGGGCGACAGGAGATGTGTGATCGTCGGCGGGGGACCGGCCGGAATCTTCGCCGCCCTCCGCCTGATCGAGCAGGGGATCAAACCGGTGATCGTCGAGCGAGGGAAAGACGTGCAGGCCCGGCGCCGCGATCTGGCAGCGATACAGAAACGGGGGACGGTCAATCCCGACAGCAACTATTGCTTCGGCGAGGGGGGAGCCGGGACATATTCCGACGGCAAACTCTACACGCGATCGACCAAGCGGGGAGATGTCGGCTATGTCTACCGGACTCTTGTAGCACACGGAGCCTCTCCCGCCATCCTGACCGACGCCCATCCCCATATCGGCTCGAACAAGCTTCCGAAAGTTGTGGCCGCGATGCGCGAGAGTATTCTGAAAGCCGGGGGAGAAATCCACTTCGAGCAACGGGTCACCCGGATTCTTGTCGATAAGGGAGGGACGGCTCGTGGTGTCCTGACCGCACGAGGGGATGAATTTACCGGCGATAGCGTTGTTCTGGCAACAGGGCATTCCGCACGTGATATTTTCCGTCTGCTCGACGAGCAGAAGATCCTGATCGAAAGCAAACCCTTTGCCGTCGGCGTCAGGCTGGAACATCCGCAGCCTCTGATCGACCGCATCCAGTATCACACCGAGATCCGCCCCGAAGGTCTCCCCGCCGCCCGCTACCGACTGGCGACAACCGTAAAGGAGCGGGGAGTTTTTTCCTTCTGCATGTGTCCCGGAGGATTTATCGTCCCGGCGGCAACCGAGAACGACGAGGTGGTTGTCAACTGCATGAGTCTGTCGCGACGGGATTCCCCCTTTGCCAACTCCGGTATCATCGTCAACATCGAACCGGAAGACATTGCGGATGTTGCGGGGGGAGGCCCCCTGGCCGGAATGAACTATCAGAAAGCTCTGGAAACGGCGACCGCCGAAGCCGGTGGAGGAATGCAGAAAGCTCCCGCACAACGGATGACCGATTTCATTAACGGAGAGATATCGGCGTCACTGCCGGCGACAAGCTATCATCCCGGTCTGACATCCGCGCCGCTCCACGAGCTCCTGCCGGAGCGGATCGCCTTCCGGCTCCGCTCGGGTCTGAAGCAGTTCGGCAGGAGAATGAAGGGCTACCTGACCGAGGAGGCGGTGCTGATAGCAATCGAGTCCCGGACAAGTTCACCGGTCAGAATACCCCGCGACGGCGGGACGCTTCAGCATCCGCAGATCGCCCGGCTCTATCCCTGCGGCGAAGGGGCCGGATACGCCGGGGGGATCGTCTCGGCCGCCCTTGACGGGATACGGGTGGCCGACCGGATCGGAACGTTGGTTGCAGCAAAGCAGGGATAAGCTGTTCCGATTTTGATGCGGTGACGGTACGCGGATTGGACGGATTCGGACGGATCGACACGGATTGGTCGGGTCAGTCTTCATCTCCGGCGTACATGCGTTCGATCAATTCCGGATAGCGCTTCAGCACTTCTTTCCGTTTCACTTTCAACGTCGGCGTCAGCATGCCGTTTTCGACGGTGAACTCTTCGGAGAGTATCTCGAACCGCCGGACCCGCTCAAAGGAGGAAAGATCCCGTTGCAGGCGGCGGATATCGGCTTCCACCAGACCGAGCGTCCCCTCGGAGGTCGCCATCCGTTTTCTCGCCTCCGGATCGGCCGGATTTCCCGGATCGACTCCCTCCTCCCGCAACGCCTCGGCAAGCGCCTCGAAATCGGGAACGACCAGAGCCGAGAGATAGGGCCGGTCATCACCGATCAGCATGATCTGTCCGATCAGACGACTCCCCCCGAGCAGATCCTCGATCGGTCCGGGCGCAATGTTCTTCCCGCCGGAGGAGACGAAGATATGTTTCTTCCTGTCGGTGATCCGGAGATAGCCGTTCCTGTCGAGTTCCCCTATATCGCCGGTGTGAAGCCACCCCTCTTCATCAATCGCCTCGGCGGTCGCCGCCGCATCGTTGTAGTAGCCGAGCATCACGTTCTCACCCCGAGCCAGAATCTCCCCGTCGGCGGCGATTTTCACCTCGACGTTCGGTATGGGAGGACCGACCGTGCCGAGCTTCGGCCCCTCCAGTGGATTGGCCGAGATCACCGGCGACGCCTCGGTCAATCCGTATCCTTCAATCACGTTAATGCCGACCGCAAAGATGAACTCGCCGATATCCCGGGGGAGCGCCGCCCCTCCGGAGACAAAGAAACGGAGACGCCCTCCGATCCGCTCACGAATTGTCCGAAAAACCAGACGATCGGCAAGGGCATACTTCATCTTCAGAAACATGCCGATCCTCCTCTTCCGCTCCAGCTTCCGGAACCGTTTCCTCCCGACAGCTATCGCCCAGTGAAAAACCTTTTGTTCCCGCTCCGACTTCCGACCTGCCTGACTCTCCACACGACCCTTCAGACGTTCGAGGAATCGGGGAACGGTCGTCATCAGCGTGGGACGGACTTCCCCGAGATTGGTCACCAGACTGTCGATGCTTTCGGCAAAGGCGATCGTGGCGCCGCAGGCGAAGCAACTGTAGTAGCCGGCCATCCGTTCGAAGGAATGACAAAGGGGAAGATAGCTGAGAACGATATCGGTCCGGTGATCGATCGGAATAACGGCCGTCGCCCCCTTGATGTTCGCCACCAGATTCCGGTGCGTCAGCATCACCCCCTTCGGATTGCCGGTGGTTCCGCTGGTATAGATCAGCGTCAGCAGATCGTCCGGCCGGACCCGGGCGATCAGCTCCTCGAACTGACCGGGAACGGCCTCGGCAAGTCTTCTTCCCTCGGCAACGATCTCTTCAAGCATCACGATTTCGATCCCCTCCGGCTTCAGCCCCTGCAGATCCAGTCCGTCGTTCTGCATCAGAAGAATGTGGCGCAGCGATGGAATTCTGTCGACCACCTTCAGGAGCTTGTTGAACTGATACTTGTTCGAGCAGACGATGGCGGTCGTCCCTGCATCGTTGAACACATAGGCAACCTGTTCGGGCGTGAGAATCGGAAAGATCGGGACATCGGCGATGCCGTTGCAGGCGGCCGCAAAATCGGTCAGGATCCACTCCAGCCGGTTCTCGGACATGATGCCGAGTCGATCTCCGCGGGAAAGACCAAGCCCCCGAAGCCCGAGCGCCAGGGCTTCAACGTCCTGATGGAACGTCCTGTAGGAAACGCCCTGATACTTCCCCCCCTCCTTCACAAGGAAAGCATCCTTGTCACTTCCGGCTAGCGTCACGGCGACGTTGCGGAACATCTCCGCTATCGTAGAGAACTCACTGACAAGAGGCATAGAGGTCTTTGATTGGTTCGATTGTTTCGGACGGCGGATCGATCTCCGGATCGGAATTCCCGACTACTCCTCCCCTGTGCAACCGCAGAGCGCAGGCTATCTGCGGATCAACAACGGCTCGGTCCGACTCCAGGTTCCCGCCTCGATACGAAAAAGATAGAGTCCCGGAGGAAGATCGGCAACTCCGAACCTGACGCTGTAGCGTCCCCCCGGCATGAACGAGTCCAGAGGGCGACCGACCTCCCGTCCCGAGGCATCCCAGAGCGTGATCGTGGTCACGGCATCCTCAAGTTGCTGGAAGGTGATCTCCACGGTCTCATCCGCCGGGTTCGGCGCAACCTTGTCGATGCCGTTCGGAAATCTGCCGAGGGAGATGCCGGAGATGAAACAACGGTCGATGATCGTGACGACCGCAACGGTATCGCACCGCAGCGGCTCCACACCGTCCCCCCCGACAAGGGCAACCGAGTCGAGACCGACAAGGGCGAAGGGGGCGGCTCCGGCCAGCAATCGGAGACGGACCGAGGGGAGATCATCCGGCAGTCGCTCAACTCCGGAACCCCGGATCACCGCCGTTCCCGCACGTTCATCAACGTTCCGCGTCGTTCCGTTGACCGGACCGACGTACTGAAAACGGAGCGGATCGAAGCGAACGTGGAAGTCAAGATCGACCGGACTGCCGGAAATATCCTGCTCTTCGGCTTCGATCCGGATCTCCACCGTATCGCCGTTATGTCCCGGCTCCGAATAGAGTCCGCGAATGCAGAACTCGATCCGCCTGTCGTTTCCTGTTCCGGTTCCGCTCAGATAAATCTTCCGCAAATAATCGCATCCGTTTGAAAGCTGCAACGTCAGCGAGTCGGTGATTCCCCCCTCGACTTTCGGCATGAACGTCACGGGGATCGTCAGAAGTTCTCCTGGCTGCAACGTCAGCGGGAAGGTGATTCCCGTCAGGTCCGCCTCAAAGGGAAGTCCGGGGAGAGCCGAGACATCCAGTTCGAGCGGCAACGGGGAGTTGTTTGTGATGCTGATAACGCGGCTGCCGGACCCACCGACACTGACGTTGCCGAAGAGTCCGGAACCGACGATCAGATCCGGAAGGACGATATTGCCCCGCAGAGGAATCAGCAGGGTGTCGCCGCACGGAGCAAGCACGACTTCGAGCGTATCGCGATGTTCTCCGACGATTGATGAGGCGAAGGTGAGAGGAACGTCCAGGCTCCCCCCTGCCGGGATTTCGGCCCCCACAAGGGCTGTCGAGTCGAGCAGACGAATCTCCCCGGAGGAACCGACAAGCCGCACCGACCGTATGGCGACCGGTGCCCCCGAGACACCGCTCCACGAAAGGGAGAGCGTATCGTGCCGGAAGACCGGAGGATCGCAGGCAAGTTGCGGGGCAAAGATCAGACTGTCGCGATCGGCCGCCACCACAACCCCTTCGATCGTACCGGTAACTTCCACCTCCAGCGTATCCGAACAGGGAGAGGTCAGCAACCGTATGCTCTCGGTCGACGCTCCGGCCCGGTCCGGCCGGAAACGAACGGCAATCCGGAGCGAATCGCCCGGCTCGATCGTTTGCGGAAGAGCAGGCGACAGCAATGCAAGACCGGGCGTCAGCAATCTCTCCTCAATCGTTATCGCGCGGGCCGAGGGATTATGGAGAACAAAGGCCGTATCGAGCGAAGAGACACATCCCTCCAGAAGTCCGAGATCGATCCTTTCAGTATCGGTTTCCAGTTCCGGAATGACATGCGTACCGGTCAGCCATACGTGCAGCGTGTCGGCACATCCGCCAACGGTAAAGGGAATGGACAACATCCGGCTCTCCGTTCCCGTATCAAACGGCTCATATCGCAGACAGAGTCTGATCGTCTCTCGCGGACCGATCCGGTCCGGCACCGTCAGCCCGCAGGGAATGACCTGGAAGGGAGAGGAAAGAATCGGAGTGCCGAGCAGCACCTCGGCATCGGACGGGTTGGTAATCCGCACAAGGGAGTCAAGCGAAAGGAGGGACGACCGGCACGAAACGAGCGTACCGAAATCGATGGTATCCTGATCTGCCGACGGGAACGGAGTGCCGGGCTGCGATCCTTTCAGCACTACGCGGAACGTCGTATCGCACGGCACAAAGCTCAACACCAACTCTCCATTGAAGTCACCCGTGCGATCCGGACGGAAGGTGATCGGCACCGATAACTCTTCACCCGGCGCCAGCCTCCGCGGCAAAACGAGATCCTCTCCGAGAATAAATCCCTCTCCACCCATACTCCCCTGATCCAGAGTCAGGCCGGCCGTCCCTGCATTTCTGATCGTGATAACCGTATCGTGCGATGCCTCGCATATTGAAAGAGGCTGAAAGAATATCGTGTCGGGAATTCCCTCGGCCCGCACGTCCTCTCCGTGACCACTCAGAGGAATGCGCAAAGAACTTGCCCCACACTCGGCCACGGGAAGAACAAGCGTGTCGTTGTAGATCAGATCCGATCGTTCGGGAGCAAACCTGATACGCAGAGGCACCGCTGAATTTCGCGGAATGCTCAAAGGGAATTCCTGGGCAGGATCCAGCGAGAAGACACTCCCTCCCGAGGTAAAGACCGGATCAAGGACGGTGACTTTCCGATCGCTGTTGGTAATCAGGGAGACCTCGATGGTACTGTCGCTGCAGATCAACACGTTGCCGAAACGAACCGGCGGAAGAGGTTGAAGCGAGGGAGCATATCTCCAGGCGCGCAAGGCAATCGAGATCTGTCGCTTCCCGAGCAAAGAATCGGAACTGGAAATCAACAGGTCGTTATCGAAGGATCCGATCCCGTTCGTGTTGAAACGAATCACATAGAGAAGAGAATCGCCCGGCTGCAAAGTGATATTTGTGATGGCATCCGGTCTCAGAAGCGTAAACCTTCCATCGGTGGTCCTGAGAAAGTTCTGATCGATAACCAGCGGGGCGGTCCCATCGTTGTACACGTACAAGGAGTCGACGATAGCGGTATCGCATTCGAGCGTATCGAAGAGATGCAGGGCCGGCGCCACCAGATTCGGTCGATTATTCAGCGACCAGACCATGAGGAAGGCATCCGGAACCGGAGAAATTGCCGTTCGGTTCAGCGTGCTGTCGAAAGGGAACCGGGACATCGGAAAGTTATCCGAACGTGTCAGTCCGGTCAGATAGACATCGCCGAACGACGTCAGGAAGAAATGTCCGGCCACTTCTTCATCCTCTCTCCCTCCGATCAATCCGGTCTGTTCGATGCTCAGACCATCGGCGGCAAGTCTCACAACGGCAATATCGCTCTTCCCCCTTCCGGGCGTCTGTCCCCCGCCGATCACCGGAAAACCCGGTGCGGAAGTCCGACCGACAAGGACGGCCCGACCGGCAGGATCGACCTCGACGCCGAATCCGCCGCTTGCCATATCCGAAGAGACGAACAGGCTGTAGTCGAGTCCCCCCGACTGCAGATCGATTTTCGAGGCGAACCACGAACCGGGAGAGCCGAGACCGACATTGTCGGGGAAATCGCTCGACGCGGTCTCGCCGGTAATGTAGATATCTCCGGCGGCATCGACGGCAACGGAGCGGGAGAAATCGTCATTGCTCCCCCCTACCAGCGTTCCGAAGTCGAGCACCGACAGATCGAACCGCAATTTCAGGACAAAGGCATCAAAGCTCCCTTGCCGTGCCGCGCCGGTCGTCGTCGGAAAATTGTTTGATGAAGTCCCCCCGGTGATATAGGTGGCCCCTCCCGGCTCCAGCGTCATATCCGAGGCAACGTCATCAAGCCCTCCTCCCAGATAACTTCCCGAGATCACTCCGTTTGCCGTTGTCGTCAATCGCAGGGCAAAAATATCGAGTCCCCCCGACGGATTCGAGAAAGGCCCTCCGGACGGTATCGGCAGATTGGTCGATGAGCTGTGACCGACAACCACGAGATCCTTCTGCACATTGAAGGTAAAGGAGACAATCGTATCCTCTCCGCTGCCTCCCAGATAGGTCGACCAGAGGAAATCCGATCCGTCGGGTCGAAGAGCAAAGAGGAAACCGTCGGTTCCCCCCTGAGGAAGCGTCGTCAACGCTCCGGGGCGTATCGGAAAATTCCCGGAGGTCGTCACTCCGGCCACCACCACTTCCCCCGAAGGACCGATCCGGACGCCGCCGACCGGGTCGTCATCTCCGGTCCCCCCCACATATCTTCCCCAGATCAGCCTCCGGCCGGTCGGATCGAATTTCGCGACGAAGATATCGCGCGATCCGGTCACCGTGTCGTATGCTCCGAACGTCACCGGCACATCCTGCGATGTGGTGACCCCGACGACATAGATATTTCCCGCACTGTCGACAGTCACGCCTCGCCCCCGGTCGAGACGATCTCCGCCAAAGTAGCTGCCGTAACGAAGCTGCGGCGGCGACTGTGCCGGAAGAGAACGAGCGGAGAAGAGCGACGACAATGCCGTCACCATCAGCAGGAGTATTCCATATCCCGTTCTTCTCTGCACGCTGCGTGTGTTGTTTTGTCTTCCGTTTCGACGATTTTGTCGGGCCGTTCAGCCGGGAGCTTCGGCGGTCAGCTTTCAGCCGGGAACCGGCGTTCGGGAAGGAACTGCAAGTGATCGGTTCTCAGCCGTACGCTCTCCGTCCTCCCTCAACCCATACACTCTCTCACTCTACCAACTCTTCTCTCTATACACTCTACGAACTCTCTCCCCCCCCGACCGGGGCAAAGGTTTTTGCCTCCTACGGCCCCGCATTTACTGACTCCTTCACTCCTCCTTCTCCGCCGGCGTTCTCACCTCGATCACCACCGTTCTGTTGTAGGCCCGTCCTTCCGGCGTATCGTACGGATAGCGTTCGCTCTCCCCCCCCTCATCATTGATAATGATACGAACTCCTTCCGGAGCGGCGGCACGGAAAATCCTGGCCGAGGCTTCGGCTCGCTGACGTGCAAGCTCGCGATTGCGGCGGGCATCTCCAAGGGAATCCGTATATCCTGTAAACCGGACAACGGCCCCCGGTTGCACCCGACCGGCAATTGCCTCGATCAACTTCCTGTCGAAAGAACTGACTTCGGGACTGTCATAGTCGAACAGCAGAAGAGAATAACTTTCGATCACCGTATCCTGCTGACGATTTTCCAGCCGCTTCTGTACCGTGTTCATCCGGACTTCAATCGGAATCGAGGGAGTGCCCGAGAGTTGCCCCAGACTGTCGCGAACGGTCAGACGATAGCTGAGTTCAATCGGCAGCGTCGGCAGGGCGCCGGAATCGCTCGTCCAGTTCCACCGGACCGAATCCGGTAGAGGACCGGTCCCCTCGATCCGTTTCCAGAGTTGATCCTTCCCCTCGATATCCAGCCGCCAGTCGAGAACGCCCGCCTCGGCTATCGCCTTCGGATAGAAGGTGACGCTGGGTGGGGAGGCGATGCGTTGAACATACTTCCGAAAGACCGGCACCAGGACATTCTGATTGGTAGCATCCAGACTTACATACGCATTCTCCCTGAATCCTTCCTCGGTCCGTTCCGGGACCGGGCGGAGAGGGAGATCTTTCCCTTCAACCTTGATTCGTTCGGGAAAAATTTCCCAGACGTCAATCAGATACCCCTTTATCTTCTCGGCACGCTCGGCGGCAAGCCCCTGCCTACTCTCCCTGCCATTGTGATATCCGGTAATCATGAGTTCCGTATCAAGATATCTGGTAAGACGCAGACCGAGAATATTCAGCAGGTCTCGATAGACCTCAAGGGTCGGCCCGTTCAGTTGTGTTGTGGAGAAGACGGACGTTTCGGAGATGTTCAGCAGATGATAGCGTTCCGGAATCTCCGCAGAGTTTTCCGCAAAGAAAACCCGGTTCAACAAAGGGAGAGCTTCGGTGGAATCGTACTCGGTGATCTCCACGGTCACGATTCGCGGATCGGTCAGCACATCCGGAATCAGCACCGGCAGACGTTCCGGAATCGTATCGTCCAATTGCACCGGATCCTCAACCGGATGGTCCCCCGGAATCCCGAACCGGACCGAACCGCCGACCCCTAACCGGAGCGACCGCCAGCTTCCCGACGACGTCCAGTCGATCATCGGAAGAGTCAGACGGATTTCGGGAGAGAGATAGGAGCCGCCGCCGATCGGCAGATCGTACTGCAGCCCGGCGGTGACCAGCGGGACGATCGACCGATACGGAAAGAGCGTTCCCGAATTCAGAAGCATCTCCCGCTGATTGTTCGCCAGCAGAAGTTCCGCCGGTTCGGCGGCCACCTCGCTGTGTTCTTCTTCGGAGAAGAGACGGAACCAGGCACCGAGACCGAGGAATCCCCGGAGCCGGTCGGCGATCGGGACGATACCGGAGAAGACTGCATCGAGGCCGGTACTCCGGAAATCGATTCTCTGATCGACCCGCCCCTCAACGATCTCCTCACCATCCTCCCGGATCGGAAAGGGTTCTCCCCGATGGACCATCTCACCGGAAGTTCTGGCAAATCCGACGCGCCCCTCCAGCGTGAGCCAGGGAAGGATCGTGATGTCAAGCAATCCGCCGATCTCCCATCCGCTTCCGGTCCCTTCACGAAGATCACCGCAGAACGGACTGTAGCCCGGGATCAGCAGATTGACGCTTTCGCTTCTGGAATCGAGGTTAAAGAAAAGACCGAACCGGTATGCGGTGCTGTCGTCGGAAGGGAGGGTCTGGGAAGAAAGAAGGCCGGTCATGCCCAGGAGCATGACCGGCAGAAGTATGATGCGATATGATCGTTGTCTCCTCGCCATCCGCCTGTTGTTCGGACAAGATACGACGAAGGGAGGGGGTATTATCACGGCTGCTATTTCAGATGAGGCTGTACCCGGGCTGGAGTTGAGTCCATTTGTACTTGTTCTTCATCAGGGTTAATGCGCAAACCAGCCTCCTTGGAGGATATTTGCGACTCTCTCGTACTCGATGAGCCGGTTCCCTCTCTCATATTTTGTGTGCTCTCCTGAACTCTTCCCGGATTTGAGGCTGCAGAAGTGTTTGAACCGGAAGTCGAGGCAGGCGATGTCTCCGACATCTGTGCATTCTCTTCGTTGAGGGCTTCGACTGGATCAGACACCGAGTTCAACTCTTCACTCCCCTCCTCCATCCCCGTCGTCACCGCCGATGTCGGATTCTTCGTCGCGGGTTCGTCGTCGCCGGAGAGGGCGATGCCGAGGCCCACCGCCGCTCCGCCGATCACGACGGTACTGACGGCGATCACGAACTTGCCGGTAATCCAGGTGGCGATGCCCCCCCCGATCGTGCTTGCCGCGGTGCCGAGGGCCGCTCCGAGCGTCGCTTCGCGCAGTCCGAACGGGGGAGCAAGCTCTTCGGATTCCTCCTTCATCTTCTCTTCCATCACGCCGTGCTGTTCGAAGAGCGTCCGGGTTTCTGGGGAGGAGGCCAGGAGGCCGTCAAGTTTTGCCTGCTCGGCCCGGGTCAACGTCCCCTCGTAGTGCCCGATGATCAAATCCTGTGTCGTCATTCCAATGCCTTTCTATATCGTCGTCGAATTCTGTTTGCTGAACTGGTCGGCAAAGTAGGGCTGAAGCATGTCGTGCAGCCGAAGTTTTGCCCGGTGGATGCGAACCTTGACGGTCGCCAGTTTCGCTCCGGTAATCTCGGCAATCTCCTGGTAGCTGAACCCGCTGTAGACCCGCAGGACAAGCGCCTCTTTCATCTCTTCCGGAAGCTTTTCAATCGCCTCCTTCAGAATCTCGCTCGTCTCGTCATACAGTTCGTCTTCCGGCGCAGCCAGCACCGCCCCCACATCGTCAAGCGAGGTGTGGGAGACCGTGTCGCGCAGTGCGTTCAGGCACTGGTTTCTTGCGATTGCAAAGAGCCACCCGCTGAAATTCCCCCCCCGGAAATGATGTCGCTTACGGGAAACCCGTATGAAAATCTCCTGGAAAAGATCCTGCGCAAGGACCCTGTCTCCGAGCATTTTCACACAGTATCCGTAAAGGCGACGATTGTATCTGTCATACAGCTCCACGAAGGCGTTTTCATCCCCCTCCTGGAAGCTCCCCATCAGATCTTCGTCGGTCCGTTGTGTCGTGTCATAGCTGTTCGACATCGCGGTCAGGAACACTGGATTCCGGTAAATGTTTCACGCACTGCGGTCCCTCACAAACCGAGACGGTTTCCGCATGCCGGGGGTGGACGGGAGAAAATAGCAGGGATTGTTAAACTTCGGCCAGGGAAGGAAGAGAACTCCGGAAGAAGGAATCGGGACATGAAATCCTTCCTCTCCGTTATTCTGTCCCCCTCCCCCCCAGCGGCGTCGGCAGTCCGTCGATGCTCTCGGCGTTCTTCTCCCGTCTGGCTTCGGCCAGTCTCTCCTCGCCGATCCCCTCGGCCCACTTTCTGAATGTTTCACGTTCTGACCCGAAGGTCATCAGCGGGACGGCATAGCCGCAGGATGTCTGCACGCGGTCGATATCGGCTGCGATGATCTGCCGGGCTCCGGGAAGGTCGGGAAACAAAGAAGCAAGCTCATTCCACTCATCTGTCCCGGGCAAAATCGTCCGTCCCCGTCCGTAAAGCCGAAGGATCTGCGGCGGCCCGCTGAAGGCGCAGAACATGAAGGTGATCCTCCCGTTCTCCGCCAGGTGTGCCGACGTCTCGTTTCCGCTCCCGGTCAGATCCAGATAGGCAATGCGATGCGAAGAGAGAACCCGCAACGTATCATACCCCTTCGGCGACAGGTTGACGTGTCCGGAGGAATCGAGCGGAGCGGTGGCGACAAAGAAGAGAGGCTGTCGCTCGATGAACTCACGGTGAGTTGCATCGATCATATCATAGACTCGTGCCATCGACTTGCTTACGACTCCTTGTCCTGATTGAAGATGATCCTGTTGCTGAACGGATCGATCACTTCCATGATTCTGGCTCCCCACGGAGCATCCTCCAGACCGGGCCGGTTGTAGCGGTAGTTCTTTCCGTTCACTTCGCGGTGAAGCCCCTCCACATCATCCGTTGCGACGAAGATCTTTGTCCCCGGCGTCCCGTCGCCGGAATGCTCGCTGAGATGAAAGACCATATCTCCGCGCGATACCTGCATGTAGATCGGCGTATCCGGTTCGAACCGGTGCTCCCAGTCGACGGTCATGCCGAGGAAACCGACGTAGAACACGCGGGCTTTCTCTTCATCGAAGATGCGAAGAATCGGAATCGTTTTGAATGTCATGAGAACCAATCCGGAATTGATGGTGCACAATGATGGACGGACAAGGTAATGCTCCCGGCTACGCCGGCGGTGTGTGGCCCACACCGATTCTAACTTACAAGTTTCTTTCGATGTGAGGGGGCAAAGGTTCTTGCCCCTGCAGTTGCAGGGGGTATGTACTTCGGGTCCGGTTGCGGAGAACGGTTTTCTCCCGGTCTCCCGGCGTCGGGATAAACCCGACGGCTACCATGAGCATTCGCAAATCGACATTCGTCACTCGCACTTTTTTCCCGGACAGGAGAACGATGACTGCCCCCGCCGGCTACCAAAATTCCCTGGATCAAACCGCACCGAACAAACCATACCCTGCTATATTAGCGCAACGAAACCGAACAGGTCTGCAAGTGTTCTTCGGTCGGTATATCCGTTCATCCGTTTCGAACTTAAGGAAGGAACCATATCGGCAACGAAGGAAAGAACGAGCAAGGTCTGAAACCCACACAGTTCGTCTCACCATATTCCTGCCGACGCACTGAAACGATCGCAGTCTTTCCATAATTCGGAAGGTTGGGATAGTCGAAGAAAGATTCAATCGCTGTATTGCCGCTTGAAATACTGCGGCAACCGATCACAGGGAAATCAGTAGTGGCGTATCCGTGTGGAGTTCCCATTGTCTCCACGCGCCCCCGGGGGAATCGCCTCCGGCGATACTTCATACTCCTGTGCCTTCACCACCGGATGCGGGATGGTTGTTGGTATTCTCCCCATTCGGAATGAACGGCCGGTGGGGTCTCCGGATCGCTCAGAAAGACGGCAACGTCCCGGGCGACACGGATACTCACCGGATCGGTGCCGGGTAAGGCGTGTCCCCGGAGACGGGGACACGCTATTATTGTCGGATCGTAGAGTGTCGCGACCAGACCTTCCGGCGGGAGATCTCCATCGTATATCACGCTCGAGCCGAAGTGTATCAACTCTCCACTCTCCGCACAATCGCAACGCTCCTGCTCGATACGTAATCCTGTTCCGTTTCGGGTGACGGTAATCGTGTATCGGCCGTTGGTCCAGGACCAACGGCCGATCTGTTGAAATTTCCGGGGGAGCATAGGTTCACCTTAGTTCAGGTTGATCTTGTCGTAACTCGCTTCGCATCCCGGCAGGCCCGGACAATCCGGAGCCTGTCCCGGTTCCTTCACAATGTCCGGGACGCCGATACCCGGACATTTCACCCTATACCGTCGAAACGACCAGCCGGGACCACAGGGAAGGAATGTGGTAGTACACCCGGTACCGAAGCGCATAGCGCACACATTCGTCCAGATTCGCACTCTCCGTCCGGATGCAGGCGCCCCACAGGAAGGATACCCCAGGCTCACTCCTCTGCCGATCGCATCATCTGCGACGGCATCGGCGATATCGGAGAGTGAGACCAGGTTCAGACCATTACAGCCATCGTTGCCCGTAAAGGCAAGCGTACCGACGTCGCACTGATAATCGTACTCGCCGGAGCCAAGGAGCCAAACGATAATTTCGTAGTGTGTTTCGCTGACCGCAGCCGGCATGAAGACCGTTCCGTGAAACGATCCCACAACCAGGGCGTTCGGATCCAGCGGATGAGCCGCAGAAACAGAGGCCGGAAAACAGAATGCCGCCTGGAGGAGTAGTGCCCACACTGCCGTCAGTCGTAGTGTCATGGCACGACCATAACACCCCCCTCAGGCCGATTCAATGGGGAGAAATCCCCATTTTCATCCGGCGGTCAGTTCCGGCAGTCAGTCGGTATTTTTCGGCGCAAGCCGTGGAGAGAGATAACGGGCCACGAACTCCTCGATAGTGCTGCAGCCGGTCTTCTTGTGGATGTTCCCCATGTGACGGGAAACGGTTTTTTCGGAGATATGAAGGGATTCGGCGATTTTCCGGTAGGAAAGACCGAGAAGCCGCAACGTCAGCACATCCTCCTCCCTGTCGCTCAGCTCCGTCTCCCGGCTGACGCGGGCAAGGAAGTTGTAGAAGAGTCCGTCGGTCGGATGGTCGATGCGGCGACGGAGGTGATGATCGTAGAAGAGGAAGGCGAAGAAGGGGCGAAGTCCCTCAAGCAGATCGCGCGTTTCGATGGAGATCGGGTCGAATCCCTTGCGACGGAAGAAGATCAGCGATCCGAGCCGGGTTCCGTCTTCGGAGAAATAATCGCATCCCAACGGCTCCTGGTACTGATCGGCCGGAAATCCGCTCACCGTCGCCCGATCCAGCACCCCCTGCCAGGTCTGCTGCTGCTCGGCGAGATGTGCCCGGATCTTCGAGCGCGCCGTTCCGGTATCAACCGCCTCGGTGAAGAACTTGACGCGGGATTCCGGGTCCCGCTCCACACTCCTGTCGATGAACAACTGTGTGGGAGCCATACCGGTCAGAACCATGTCGACATCGCTCAAAAGTTCAATCAGTCGAAGCTGCAACGTCTTCAT
>CAMLOB010000022.1 GCA_946481475.1 uncultured Chlorobiota bacterium
ACCGGCGGTCCGCTCCACTGCACCTCGAACGCCAGACTGCCGAGCCCGTCAGCGGTCGGCGTCGGCACGAGGGCGATGGCGACCAGACCCGTGCGTCCGGCGACGAGCGGGAGCAGGTCGGCGGTCCACAGCAGGCTGGCGGCGTCGCGCGTCAGCACGATCGAGCTGCCTTCGCCGCACGTCGTCGACGGCGACGACTCGATGGGTCCCTTCTCCACCGGCTCCCGCACAACCGTCCGACCGAGAAGATCAATGACTTCAAGGAAACCGGATGAAGAAGAGGGGGAGGAAAGCCGCAGTACCGCCGACGCCCGGGCCGGATTGGGGAGCAAGACATGCGGGAGAGAAGCCTCCCCGTCCTGCAATTGCAGACCGCTTGTCCCGGCCGGAACGAACGCCACATCATCCAGGAGTGCCCACCCGCCGTTGACGACGTGAGCCGCAAAGGCAAACCGGACGGAGGAGAGATCGCCGAATTCCTCCAGATCGTATGTCACCTCCACCCATTTCAGGTTCGGGCGGCCCAGAGGAACGCCGAAGTTCTCTCCCGTCTCCACCAGCTCGACATCCTCAATCCACCAGATACTCTGTCCCCAGGTACGCAGACGTCGCCACCCCCTGCCGTCATCATAGAAGAGGGAAAGGGCGGGGGGCAGGAAACTGTGCTTTACCAGCGCCAGACGACATCGGAAGAGGGGATGGTCGACCGACGTCAGATCGAGCGACGGCGTCTCGATCCATGCCGAGTCGGCTCGTGAATCGTTGCCGAGATCGACCAGAATGCTTCCGGTACCGTCAACGCCCAACGTGTCGCTCTCGATCCACGGAAGCAACCCGGACATCGGCTGCGTCCAGCTTCCCGGCAGACCGTTGTTGAAATCGACAACGTAGGGAAGAGGAGTCTGCGCCGCCAGCGATTGTCCCAAGAATAAAAAGCAGAGAAGAGAGACTGCCGATCCGATTGCGCCGGAATGCACCGGACGTCTTCCATCATTTCCATTGATGTATTGCATTGCAGTCACCCTGTTCCATAGAATTGATGAGAACGATTGTTCAGGCAAAGCGGCATTCCGACGGCACGGATCGCACGTATCTGCTCGCCGACTGCAATATGGGAAGGGAAAAGAGTGAAGGAGAAGAACAAATCGGGGACGAAGCAGGAGAAAACCCGGCGTCTGGACGCCGGGCGCACGTCCCCTTGTACTTCATCCCCGATCAAAACAACGTCAGGCACAGGAAGTCGGGAAGCCGATTCTTCCGTTACCTCACTGAAACATCAACTGAACGGATCGATTATAACACCGTTCTTCCGGCGTCTCACCGGCAAAGAGGGGGAGAACTCCCCGGCAGTGAATCTCCGTCCTCTCCAGCGACCGCCTTCCCCGCTTTTCCGGCTCAGCCGATTCATCCAGTTCGGCGATATAGTTGCGGACATGCCGGATGATTACCTCCCCGCGCTCCATACACGGAATCGTATCGGAGTCCACCTCCCTCGGCGCAAACCAGACGTGGTTCAACGTTGCATCGAGTGCCAGAATGCGGAAATGTTCGGCGTCCCTCACTTCCCTGCGATGCTTCTCCTCCGCCTTCTCCTTCTCCTTCTCCTTCTCACTCCCGGTATACGGTATTCCGCAAGTAACAACCTCCCGATCAGGACTCTCGCCCCCCGCACCATCCGAGTGGACTTTTATCTCCTCAGGAAGGTCGATCGCCAGGCCTTGCACGAACGTTTCGAGCGAACGGTCGTAGCGGACAGGTCGGTCCGGCACCGATACCGTGTTCCATTCCGGAACGTCGAGACGGAGATTCAGCGCAGCAGGTGAAGTCGAACGGATCGATGCGTTGAATATATCGGCCGACAACAAAGCCGTGTCGGCAACCTGATATGCGGAGACGGGAATCATATCCCACAGCAGATAGTAATGCCGCGAATGCAGCTCGGTCACCCCTCCGCTGCGAAACCCGAAGGAAATGGAATTTGAAGTTCGTGTCCGCCCACCCCGTCCGACGAGCTCCACCCCTACCTGCAAATCATCGGGAAGGACAGAAGTGAAAGAAGGGGAGATTCGCCATTCTCCCCGAATGGTGTAGGTGGAGGAATCGAAAGGTTTTGGCAGGGTAGTGGAACTCACCAGCTTCCCGTCAAGCCACGTCTGGATCTTGAAGGATTCAACGTCTTCGGAATTCAGATTCGGCTGCAACCGGAGTTCGAGAGGGATGGAAACGGATCTGTTCACCAGGACCCGGTAATCGACGGGAAACAACAGATCGCCGTTCTCGAACTCGATCCGGACGGCCCGTCCCTCTTCGCGCAACGCCTCGTCGTCTGTGGACGTCCCCAGTTGCCGAGGCTCGCGCATGGTGATCCGCTTGGGAAGGATCCTCCAGACATCCGTCAGATAGGCCCTGACGTTCTCCGCCCGCCTTCGTGCCACTTCCGGACTCTCCCCGGGATCGGCCGAATAACATCCGGTCAGGTAGATGTGATCGCGATATGTTCGCATACGGGAGCCGACAACGTTCAGCACGTTATGGTAGACGGCGATCGCACTTTCTCCCGCCTCAAGATCGATAACCTCCGAGCGCGCCTCGGCGCCGCCTGCAAAAAGCCGGTATCTGGAAGGAAGCTCGGTCTGTCCGGGATCATCGAAGAAGACAATGGGAAGGATGGGAAGCGACTTGATTAACGCAATCTGCTCCACAACGACTGCCTGAAGGGTCTGTTCCCCCTGCCCGGCGTTATCCGAATCGGCAAGTACTCCGCTCAGTCGGGGAGGAAAGAAGAGATGTCCGCTCTCATCAATTTCCCGCTGTCCGAACAGAGGGAGTGAACAGAGAAGCAACAGGAGAGGGAGAAGAGGCATTGTTCCGCGCGTCATCGGGACCTCCGGTTTCAGGTGGCCTAGAACTTCCTGACAAGATACCGGAGAGGGTAGGAAAAAACGGTGGCCGATCAAAGGGGAAAATCCATACACCTTCAGGAGACATGGACTTCGGTCAAACGACGTTTGATCCTCCGCACTGCAGGGGTGTACAGAGACAAGCCGATGACATTCTTGCACTCACGATGCTCAGTCTCTACAGAGACTCCAGAAACCGGATCAACGCCCGACGATCCTCTTTTGCAATCGTCCGGAACTTCTCGCGGGACGTCTCCGCCTCGCCGCCGTGCCACAGGATCGCCTCGGCAAAGGAGCGGGCCCGGCCATCGTGCAGGAAAAGCGTGTGGCCGTTGACCAGCGAGGTCAGACCGATCCCCCAGAGGGGAGGCGTCCGCCACTCGCGACCGTCGGCGTCGAAATCCGGACGATCGTCGGCAAGTTCTTCGCCGAGATCGTGGAGAAGGAGATCGGTGTAGGGGTAGATCCGCTGGCCGGAAACCTCCGGCACTCCCGGGAGCGTTCCGGTCTGAAACGTCGGGACGTGACAGGAAGCGCAGCCGAGATCGGCAAAGAGCGTTTCACCGCGACGGACTTCTTCATCCCGCACGTTCCGCCGGGCCGGAACGCCGAGCGTCTGCACGTAGAAGGTCACCGCATCCAGCGTCTCCTGCGAAATCTCCGGATCATCCTCCTCCTGATCGTTCTGCTCCGAACCGTGCGAACTCTCCACCGGGAAATAGGGACTGGTAATCCCCATATCGTTCCGGTAGGCGGCGGCCGTCTGCTGCAGAAGCGTCGACGTGTTCGCCTTCCATCCGAAGCGTCCGATCTTCCTCCGCCCCTCCTTCACATCCCACGCATAGTTGGCCTTTCCCGAAATACCATCCCCGTCGGCATCGTTCGGGTCGGCATACGCCAGAAGATCGGACTCCGCAATCGCCTCCAGCAATCCCGCGCCGAAGACCGGAGGGGCGACGCGGGGGGAATAGAGCATATCTCCCGGCACGGAACGATAGGTCTCGGTGATCGTGTAGATCGGCTTGCGAAGACTGTAGGGCGTTCCGTCTCCATAGGCTCCCGGCATCTCCATCCAGTCGATCCGGAAGGTCCCCTGCGGCCGCTTTCCGAAAATCGCCTTGTCGAACATCTGGGTTCCGAAGCCGGGGACCGGGGCAGGTCCGCCGGTAACCGGATCGGCTCCCGGGATGCTGATCCGCATCAGCATCTGCCTGATTCCCTCCCCCGGATAAGGAGGCCGTCCCCGCCCGTCGCGAACGTGGCAGGAAATACAGGAATTGCTGTTGAAGACCGGACCGAGTCCGCCATAAAGTTCCGCCGGGGCGGCGACGAACTCCACCTCGAACTCGGCATCCCCGCGCAGATGGAGCGCCAGTTGACTGCCGGAAAGGTTCGGCGCCGGAGTCGAGAAGGCATTGCTTGTTGCGCTGGTGACGGTAGTGGCTCCTCCGGAGAGAATCACGTCACTCCCCCCCGGCTGCGCCGGATCCTCCCCGCAACCGCTCAGCAGCAACAGAGCAAGGGGAAGGGGAAAGAGCAGGGAATACCGCAGGATTGATGTAGTCATGCGAAGAGAAACGGGTTGTTGACAGGCTCTACCGAATTATTATAGCGAAGGGGGAGTTTCCTCCCCCTCCTTTCTCGAATCCCTCAGTTTCCGTCAGTTCACAAACAGAGGCTTCACATCGTTTTCAAGCGTATTGAAGACTGTCAGCACAGCCTCCTGTGCGGCTTCGATCTCCGTCGTCGCATCCAGATTGTCCCGGAAGGGAGCCGGTATCCGACCGATGGCGGCGATCGCCTCGTCGATTTCGGCTTTCAGCCTCGTATCGAGTGCGGCATTTTTCTCCGCCACCAGTTCATCGATTCCCTTGCCGTCCTCGCCGTTATGATATCCTCCCGTATATACATTCCGGACGCTCCGGACATTGTTTGCGAAATCGTCGAGCGAGTTCCAACTGAACTGTGATTCCACAAGCCGGGTGTCCTGCTCGTCGAACGGATCGGCGATCTTTCCGTTGGCCACCTCGTCGCAGATGCCGCTCATCCCCTCGATCATCTCCAGCACCGCATCGGTCTGGCTCTGATAGCGACTCCCCGCCTTTCCGGCGTTTGCAAACTCATCGGCAAATCCATCTTCCCAGGCCTCGGCAAGTCGAGCCGCATCATCGGCCAGCACCTGCGTTACGGCTACCAGATATTCCCGCTCACGCTCGGTAAACGTCGCAACATCACGCGGAGCGCCGTCGGCGAACAACAGGAACTCGACGGTGTGGAATCCCCGAAGCGCCGGACCAAGACCTTCGGCAATGAACTCCGGCGTCAGCTCGAACTCGCTGTTCAACACATCCTCAAGCTGCTGCCGGTCAACCGGCCAACTGTCGAGCGCCGGATCGAGTGAGAGGAATTCCGCCGGACCGAAAAGGAAGGCTTCGCTTGCCTCCCACGGTTCCCGCATCCCGCGCCATGCAGTGCAGGCGGCATCAAGCTTTGCCTGATTGTTCGGATCGGCCGCAAACGCCTCGACCGCCCCGTCAAGAGCCACCCCTTTGGCCTTCATGTCGCTGTAGGTCGCCACGGCAACCTTGTGACTGAAGTCGTCGAGATAGATATCGTACTCCGTGTCGTCGATTGTCCCGGTCGGGGAATCGTCGGAACAGGAGACCAGACCGGTAATCAGCAGAAGAGAGCAGATGGATGAAAGAAGTCGTCGAATATTCATGTTGAGTGTGGTTGTATGGTTTGAATGGTTGATGGTTCAATGGTTGACGGTTTGCAGATCTCCCTTTCAGTGTTCGAGGAATGTGCCGACGTAGCCGACCCCGATGCTGAATGTGTTCTCGTCGTTGTAGCGGTCAAGTCCGAGTTTGCGATGGGAGTAGTCGGCCTTCAGGACCAGCCCCTTTATCGGATGGAGATTGATTCCGCCGGTCAGCAACGTCCGCTCGAAGCGCGGATCGGCAAACGTCGTCCCCTCGGTCTCCTCCATCGAGTTATAGTATTCGTAGCGGATGAAGGGGAGAAGGCGGATGGGCGAGTCGGCATCGATCAAGGAGAAAACGTCGTATCCTCCCTCCACCGACCAGGCCCGGGCGGCACTTGCCACAGGGGTTCTCGGCACCTGAAGATTTTTCGATATACGGCTGTTCTTGCTGCTGATCTCCGGCGCATTCGTCAGCGTTCCGTTCAGGAATTCTCCCCGAATGACCAGAGGTCCGCGATTGATGCGAAGATCACCTTCGGCGATCATCACCACGCCCGATATCCCCTCCATATCCTCCTTCGGCCTGTTCCCGGTGGAATTCCCCCGGTAGAAGGAAGCCCCGATCGTCATCCAGGAGAGAGGGGAATAATCAAGCCGGGCGACAACCGCCGGATCGGTCGCCCGAATCGTCTCGAACCGGGTCTGATGCCCTTCCACAATCCAGTTCTCCGACGTGAACCCGGTCGCATCCAGTCCGTTGACCACCATCAGCATCCACTCCAGATCACCGACCGCCCCGAATCCCTGCAGACCGATCTCGTTCCAGGTGACCGGAATAATCGACATCTCCCCTTCCGGACGGGTGGCCGTGAAATAATCGTCCGGCTCATGTTCCTTGTTCGTCAGACCGACCGGCAGGATCAGCCGACCGGCCCGCAGGGAGAAGTGATCGGAGAAGCGTTTGGTAAGATGGAGTTCCTCCAGAACGACTTCTCCCCCCTTCTCCACCTCATGTTCGTACTCGCCGAACTCCTCATACTCCAGCTCCATCGCCGAACCGGTCCCCCCGTGCTCGAACTCGATCTCCGCCTCCAGTCGCAGGTCATCATCGAAGAAATACTTCATCTCGAAGACCGCGCGGGGGATGTCGACGATTGACCGGCTGTCCTCCGGAGCACCGTCGGCACCGCTCCTTCTGTCGGGACCGTAATCGTAGTGCTGATAGAGAATCTCTCCGTATCCCTCGATCTCGAAACCCGACTCCGATGCCTCAGCTTTTTCTTCCGCTTCAGTCTGTTCGGTCTGTCCGTAAAGCCCGATCGAAGCGATCAGAAGGAAAAGGCAGGCGATCCATGATGTACGTAAGAATGTGGTGCTCATCGGCAGATATACCCTTTTGGCTCTGTGAAGGGGGCAATGATAATTCTTATCTGGACTAAATCCAAATTAAAATCCATAACAAGACAGGAGAGTCTGAGGGACAAAGGGAAAGGAACGTCAGGAGAATATTTCAGAGAGAGGAAAGAAGAGCCCGCATCCCGATCCGCACCACATCCCCCTTCCCCAGCACCGGTCTGCGGCGAAGGACATCGTAGTTCTCCTCTCTGATCTTCTCGACGACTCTCAATCCCCCGAGAATCGTCCCGTGCAGTTCAAGGCGGAGTCGGAACGAGGAGATGGACTTCGGCAGAAGAGAACCGGCGCGGAGATGATCTTCGGCAAGATCACTCAGGTAGATCATCATCGTACGAAAACGCTCGTTGAAGATCCCCTCTTCAAGTTCCCGGATCGAGTACCCGAAGCGTTCCATCGTCCGGCGCGGAATGTTGATCCGTTCGCGTGGGAGATCGACGGAGATATCCTGCCAGAAGTTCGCGAGTTGCAACCCCGTGCAGATGTGATCGGAGAGAAGAAGATGTTCCGGCATCGCCTCGCCGAAAAGGTGAAGGACAAGACGTCCGACCGGATTGGCCGAGAACCGACAGTAGCGGAGAAGATCTTCTTCCCGTTCGTAGCCGGCGTTGCGGGCATCCTGTCGGAAGGCAGTCAAGAGATCTTCAAGAAGAGAAAGGGGAATATCCGTCTCGCGGAGAGTGGCCGAGAGGGCGGTGAAGACCGGCCCCTCGGCATCTCCCCGTGCGGCTTTTTCGAGTCGTTCGTTCCAGAGGTCCAGAGCGGTCAGCCGTTCCCCGACGGGCATCTCCCCTTCGTCGGCCAGATCGTCGGCGTAGCGGGCGAAGGCATAGATCGCCGCGACGTGTCGCCGGGACGACTTCGGCAGAAGGCGGGATGCCACCGGAAAGTTCTCGTAATGTTCGCGGGCGGTCCGCTCGCACCAGGCATAGGCCTCCTCCCGGCTCCACTCCCCCCGCGGCTCCCCCCGTGACTCAGTCAACTTGCTGTTCACTCTTTTGCGGGTTTCCTCAGGAATGTCCCCGGACAAATCCGCCGAGAGGAGTCATGAAAAGAACGCCGAGCTTCCCCAGCGCTTTCGTCGCCGTCTCGTCCGGATTGCCGTAGACGGTGAAGCGTTTGATATTCAACGCATCCATGAAGCGGGGGGCGAAGTTCTGTCCGAAACTCTGCAGGTGAGCAAGCGTGGCCGCCGAGTCGGCATAACGTTCATGCAGGTGACACCGGGTTTCGTCCTCGTTCAGAGAGAACTCGTAGTGCAGGGCTCCCGGCTCGTTCTCTCTGGTCGCCTCGATCATCTCAGCCGCCAGGCTCTTCAGATCGTCCAGTTTCCCTTCCTTTACTTCAGCCTCCAGTACCCAGTAGACGTGATTCTCTGCGCTCATTACCTGATGCTCCTTTATAGTTTGATGTTGTGTGGGAATCGGGGCAAAGGTAACGGGACAGGAGGCATTGAGCAAACGCAAACCCTCTCTGCCTGGTGAACCCTGGTGCTCTGCGTGCCTTTGTATTTGATCTTACCATCACCCGCCGCGGCGGACGAAGAGAATCGTGAAGGGAAGCGCTACAACTCTCCGAATTTCCAGCGATAGATCTCCGTACCGGTTGCCGGGTAGATTTCCTGCTCTTCATCACCGTATCCTTCCGTTGCGGGGTCCGCCCGGACCAGACTGTTCTCGTAGAATTCATATCCCTCACGGAAGATGAACAGGGACTGTCCCTGCGCCGAGTCGTGAAGAACCAGCTCCTCAAGTTCAGGATCGGAAAGATCAGGAGAACCGATGGGAACAAACCGGTTGCGGGGACGGATCGAACGGGTCAGCCTACCCTCTCCGTATGTATTGTTATTCGATATCGCCCCGACAACAACGCAACGCTCCCCGGATCGATCCAGTTGGAACCGAATCTTCATTCGATGACCGAAATTGTCCGGAGCCATACAGTCCGGATAGTGGTGATCGATGTGAAGATCGAGAAAAAGCGTGCCGTCGGCGTCAATGTACGCGGCTTCGTGTCCGGCATAGAAGGAAAAAAAATCGGGGACCTTTTGCGGAAAATGCCCGGCACAGGAAAGCAACAGAACGGCAACCGCCGACATCGCCGAAACTGAAACGAGAGAACGCATATCCATCCGGTCTTTGTGGTAAAGAATTCACACAGGCCTGTCGCTGCAGACACAAAGAACACGAAGAACTCCGAAGGTGGTTACCGGCGGCAACTATTTCCCTTCTTCCTCCAGCCGCTCCATCTCCTGCCGGTACTCGCGGGCGAGGGAAGTTTTCTGTCCCTCCGCAAGGGCCTTCCCCGCCATCTGGAAGACTTCCTGTTCCTCCTCGTCCAGGTGATGGTTCACCAGTTCCTGCAGCTTCCTGGCGTGGACCACCCATCCGGGAGAACTGAAATCGGTCTCCTCCAACCGTTTGATCACCTCGTCGATCTCGTGATGCTCGGCTACGCTGTGACGTGCCTTCTCCTGCGTCAGATCATCCTCCATCAGCGGGATATAGAAATACCGCTCCTCGGCGGCGGCATGATGCTGCAGCTCCTTCTTGACTTTCTCGAACAGCTCGTGTCGTCCTTCGCTGTCGCCATGTGTCTTCACCAGAATATCAAGCAGAGTCCGCTGCTTGTCGTGGTCCTCGCGGAGAGCCTCGAATATCGTCATAGCCTCCCTTTCGATTGTTGAATGATTGTGGTAACGGTTGGTCGGGAGAAGACAAAAAGATTCTCCCTGCAGGAAGGAAACAGCGACGAAGGAGAAAAAGTGCCGGAGGCCTGTCGAAGCCGGATCGGATTTCAGCAAGTCAGGAGCAGAGAACTCTTATTCTCCGGTCTCTTTGGCTATCAGACGTCCGGGAGAAGTAAAGGAGATCCCCTGTGCCGACGCCGTGCCGATCATCACCGCTTCAACTACCGGTTCGGTCGCCTCCTTCGGTGCGGCCAGTTCCACAATGAAGCTGGCCCCCGACCCGCCACTCATGTCATCCTCCTCCACAAGGAATTCTGCGGAGGCCAACGGCTCCACCCTCCTTGCCTCCTCAAGGAACGTTCGGACAAGATTGCCTTCCGAATCGTAGTAGCGCACCATCGCAATCGTCATCTCCTTCGCTGCATCGGTGTTTCGTATGCTGAGCGTTGCCGCCAGGTCGATCGACCTCTTTCCGTCGCGGGAATTGATGTGGGAGTATATCGGAACGTAGATCGTGTACCGAACCCGGTGTGTGGAATCGATCGTCCCGGATCGACCTTCGGTCACCCTCCCGGATACGGACCTCTCTCCGGTATCCTCATCCTTCCCCGCGTCGGACTGACAGGCACAAACGAACAGCATCGACAACATCGGGATGAGACCGACCAAACGTTTTCCCGTGACTTGTGCTTTCGGCCGATATGGTTCTGCTGGCATCATGATCCTGAACGGTTGTGTTGCGGAACGACAAGAAACGGAAATTCATTCGATTCGGGAATTAAAATGTCCGCACCAGACCATGGGATACGGGTATGGTGCGCCGGTAGGGATATGATGCATCATATCCCTACCGGCGCCGCACCCATCGGAAATGCCAGAGGATCAACGACTTGGTGACGGCGCTTGTTCCGGCGCTTACGATCACCGGCCAGCCGGTCCCGATCCCCATCACCAGTCCGAAGGCGACGACACTCAGATCCTTGATAACCGTCGTCTGATGCGTCCGCAGGGAGACTGCGCCGACGTTGCCGCTGCGGCGCACCAGGTACATCTGGTGGATATCCGACTGGGCGATGAAGACGACCATGAAGAGGAGAATAAATTCGGCCACTGCTTTTGTGCAGGATCTGGCCGGGTCGCCGATCAACCAGGCGACCAGACCAAGAAGAAAAATTGCCGTGCAGATCAGGAAGATCACTGCCGAGACACCGTCTCGCCGGTCGGTATATATCTCCAGGATAATGGCATAGAGAATCGCCGCTGCGGCAAGATGCGACCAGACGAGAAAATGATTGAACGGCCTCAGCGAAAAGCCGTAGGCGACAATGGCGCAGAAGGCGATAAACCTGACGACAAAGTGATTCAGCGACAGAACGTCCGTCGGTCTTTCCCTCCTCTCCCCGGCCCCCCTGAAATACCGCTTACGCCGAAGCACCACGCGGAGCTGAATCCAGATCCCGCCAAGACTCAGAAGAATGAAGAAGTTGCTGAGAACTCCCAGTACCGTGTACAGCATAGTTTGCATCCGGACACAAAGGAATACTCCTCTCTTTGCGCCTACTTTCTTTGCGTCTTTGCGCCTTTGCGTGATGCCTTTCTTCCCAACGCCTCCTCCACATCAATCTTCTCCCCCACCCCGATTCTTCCCCCCGCAACAATCCTCGCCCGCAATCCCCCGTGACCGACCAGTCCCGGAAGAACTTCCGGAACAAGAATCCGGGCAAGCCAGGCACAGGGTTCGCAGAGGCGAACGCCGTAGAGTCGGACATCGCCGAGCAGGAACTCACGCCCCACAAGATCATTCAACCCCACACCTTCGGTGACGATGTTCCGTCGGAACGCGCCGTAGTCGAGCGAGAGTCCGTGCGCTGCGTTGAAGCGATCGATCTCCTCGGACTCGATCAGCGTCACCTCATGGTCCCCCGTCTCGTCCGTGTTGCCGGAGAACGTCCCGTTCCCCTCGTAGTACCGATCTCCCACAATCCCCCGTCCCCTCTGCAGCACCGCCTCCGCAAGTGGAATCATTTCTCCGGCAGAGGCTGCCGCCGTATAGATACCGATCACGCGTGTTGTCGCCATAGCTTCGTTCACTTCTTTTCTGCAAGCAGGGCTTTTTCGATACGCCGGTCGGGAATCAGCCAGAGAATTGCGACCAGAACGTAGAGTCCGCAGGCGATCATCGGATGAAGGAAGGCAAGAGGAATTGCTGCGGCATAGATCACCACGGAAATCTTTCCCTTTCCGTCGCGACCGAGTGCCCGGGCCAGCTCCGAATCCCGACCGTGGTGAGCAATCAACGCATGCGTCAGGATGTAGTAGGCAATCGCCGGACAAAGAAGCGCAACGCCGTAGAGAGCAACCGGTCGCGTAGCGAAGTGGTTCTCCCCCATCCAGGCCGTGACGAAGGGGATCAGCGAAAGCCAGAAGAGGAGATGAATGTTCGCCCAGAGAATCCGCCCGTTCACATGCCTGACCGCCTGAAGGAGATGGTGATGATTGTTCCAGTAGATGGCCAGATAAATAAAGCTGAGGACATAGCTGAGAAAGATCGGGATCAGGGGACGCAGGTCCGAGAAGTCGTCCCCGTGAGGAACCTTCAACTCCAGAACCATGATCGTGATGATAATCGCCAGCACACCATCGCTGAAGGCTTCCAGTCTTCCCTTGGTCATAGCACAGCTCTCCGCTGATTTGGTTCTTCCTTTCCGGAAGCGTCTGTCCGCTTCCCCGATCCGGCCGAAGAGAGAAATTACGGTGCGGGTACGCTCTGCGGCATCCACTCCTTCACAAATTTCAGAAGCCCTCCCTTCACTTCAAGAATCGTCACTGATTTGTCCGGTATCCGCTCCCCTTCCCTGTAGGAGATGGTACCGGTCACTCCTCTGTATCCGTCGGTCGAAGCGAGTGCCTGTCGCACGCGCTCCGGATCGCCGCTTCCGGCCCGCTTCACCGCGTCGATCAGCAGACCGGCGGCGTCGTAGCCGAGGGCGGTGAAGGCATCCGGTTCGTCGCCGGGAAATGCGTCGGCGTAGAGCTGCCGGAAGGTTGCGACGGCCGGATCGGGGTTGTCGGAACCGAGATAGGCGTGTGTGGTGAAGAAGACATCCTCCACTTCCGGATGTTCCTGCCAGAGATCCTGCAGATCAAATCCGTCGCCGCCGACGATCGGCATTTCGTATCCCGCCGAGCGGAGACGGGCGACCGCATCGTAGACCAGATCAGGAGCGGCTGAGAGAAAGATCATATCAGCCTGTTCAACTCCGTCGGCAATTCCATCCATGTTCTCCGGTGAAAAGTTGCCGGTGGAGAGAACGGTTCCTCCCAATTCGGTGAAACGTGTGATGAAGTAGTCTTTCAGAAGCCGCGTATAGATTTTCGAGGAGTCGAAGAGGACCGCAGCCGTACGGAACGAACGATCCTCATACGCCCACTCGGCGGCGGCCGCCGCCTGAACGTTATCGCCGAAGCAGGCAAGGAAAAGCCAGGTCGGAACATCGCCGGGGAGTTTCGGCGAGGTGGCCCCCGAGGTCAGGAAGAGCTTGCCGCGATCCGCCGCTAGCGGAGCGGCCGCCAGCAGCATGTTGTCGTCGGAGAATCCGATGAAGCCGACAGCCGCCGGATATTCTTCCAGAAACGTTCTCATCTTCGAGGCGATCACCCCGGTATCGGTCTGACCATCTTCAACAATAAGCTCTACTTCCCTCCCCAGCACCCCACCCGCATCGTTCGCCTGCGCAACGGCAAGTTCCGCCCCTTTCGATGAGGGAAGGTCCAGCCCGGATTGCGAGCCGTTCAGATTATAGAACGCACCGATCACGACCGGATCGGTCTGCTTCGGCTCGGTCTGTTCGTCACATCCGGTCATGATTGCAGCGGCGGTTATCAGAAGAAGAAAACTACGAACCGAGGAGATGTCCATGGTCTCCGGAATGGGTTGTCGGTGGAACTTCCGTTTGATTTATCGGATACGAATATACCGAGCGACGAGCGACGGACCAACGGAAGACCGGAACTACGTCTCCGCCGAGCGTCTCCGCCTGATCACCCGAATCAATCCCCACAGACTCACCAGTCCCCACGCCCCTTCCAGGAGAATGAATCCGTGGCGCTCGTCAATAACGGCAACAACCAGCAGGGAGAAGGAACCGATCATGTTCAACAGGAGATAGGAGATGTCCGACTGTCGCAACCACCCCGCCTGCAGTGCGGCAAAGGGGAAGAGGATGCAGAGAGCACCGATGATGGAGATAATCTGGAGCAGCATTTCCGGTTTGTCGGTTGTCTGGTTTGCCGGCGGCAATTGTACACGGATCGGACGGATGAAACGGATCGGCACGGATTTCATCTCCGTCCACTGAGGCAAACCTTTTCGGACCCTTCCCGGTTCCGTTCTCTCATTCCGACTTCGGCAGAATCACATACGTCCCCGCACATTCGGACACCTGCCGGTATTCCACCGACGCGCCGAGCCGTTCCGACCGCTCCTTCATCTCCTCCGCACTCCAGTAATACTCACTCTCGTCCCACAGATGCCGCCAGCGCTCGTGTCCCCGCTCCCTGACCGCAGCGTTCGGAAAGGAGATGTCGCCGATGACCATCCGTCCGCCGGGAACCAGGTGGTCGCGAAGGAGCCGTTCGATCAGGGAAAACTTCACGTCGTCTGGGAACTCGTGGAAGAGATAGCCGGAGACGATCCGGTCGAAACGACTGTTGAGAGCCTCGGGGAAAGGGGCCGTCAGGTCGGCGCGGACGAGAAGGGCATCGGGGAGCATTTCCGCCGCCCGGTCGAGCATCTGCTGCGAGAAGTCGGCGCCGGTGATCCGGCAGTCGAACGGCACGAACCGGGCTGCGAGATTTCCGGTCCCGATACCGAGATCGAGCACCGTCATCCCCGGACCGGGATCGGCCAGCGCGACGACCGAGTCGAGAACGGCATCGTATCCCTGAAAGGGGAAGTCTTCTTTCGAGTCGGAAGGATTGTACTCCTGTGCCCACGTATTGAAAAGCGGGAGACGTTCCGGAGATTGCGATGCATCCCCGGCGGTAGAATTTTCGCTCATGCTTTCTTCATCCTGTTGTTTCCTCTTCCCTCTTCTGACAAATGTATTCTTTACTCTCTTCGAGACCCGCATGTAGGAGATCCAGATGCCGCTCGGTATGATCCAGGCTATCCCG
>CAMLOB010000023.1 GCA_946481475.1 uncultured Chlorobiota bacterium
TTCTATCATTCTGCGGTTTTTCTTCAGAAATCCCGGAAAATGTTAATGCCTGGGTCGAGCACGAGAAGTGAAATCCTAACTTTCTCGCAGCCGGTGGGGAAAAGTGGGGAAGAAGTGGTGGGGAAGAGTGGGGAATGGGGAAACGGGGATGATTGAAAGAATATCGTGAATGAATCGGCCGGTCGATTTCCGGCACTGGAACCATGTCCTTCTTCAAGGGGCGAGAGACATATTCGGTTGACGACAAGGGACGTCTGGCGATCCCGGCGAAGATGCGCAAGAGCATGTCGCCGGAGGCCGCCGATACCTTTGTGGTGACCCGCGGTCCCGATGAAGATCCGTGCATCTATGCCTATCCGCAGGATGAGTGGAAGAAGATGGAGGAGCAACTTGTGGGACTGAACCAGTACAACGATCAGGATCGGTTCTTCCTCCGCACACTTCTCTACTGGGCCGATGAACTGATGCTGGACAAACAGCATCGCGTGATGCTTCCGAAGGCCCTCGTCGAGTTTGCCGGAATCGAGAAGACGGCGCTGATCATCGGCGCAATGGATCACCTGGAAATCTGGAACCCCGAGATCTTTGAAAGCTATCTGAGCAAGCGCCAGGAATCATACTCCGACGTTGCCGAACGAGTGATGGGTGGAAGACTCCTGTAACTGATGCCGGGAGCCCGTATGGAACAACCCTATCACATACCGGTGATGCTCCACGAAGTTCTCGACGGACTTCGGATCGAATCCGACGGACTCTACTTCGATGGAACGCTCGGAGGCGGAGGACACACCGAAGCGATACTCGATCGGCTTGGAGAGAATGGACGAGTGATCGCCTGCGATGCCGATCCGGTTGCGATCAGGCGAGCCGAAGAAACCTTCGCCGGTGAGTTGCGATTGCAGATCCGTCACGGATACTTCAGCGATGTCTGCCGTGACCTCGGCAGTGATGAGGCGAAGCTCTCCGGAGTCCTTCTCGATCTCGGAGTCTCAAGCAGGCAACTTGACTCCGATCAGATCGGACTCAGCTATCGCGAGGAGATGCCGCTCGACATGAGGTTCGATCCGGAGGAGCGGGATGAATCGGCAGCCCACATCGTGAACGGATATTCCGCCGAGGATCTGGCAACGCTCCTCAGACGATTCGGTGAGGAGCCGGCCGCGTGGAAGATCGCGCAGGCAATCGCCGTCCGCCGGTTGAAGGGGAGGATCGCAACGACACGAGAATTGCGCGAGACAATCGAAGGGGTGATTCCCGGTCGCTTTCTCATCAAAACATTGTCAAGAGTCTTCCAGGCTCTGCGCATCGCCGTCAACGATGAACTGGGTGAACTGGAGCGAGGGCTCGACTGCTTTATCGAAAGGTTGACCGAGGGGGGACGGCTTGCCGTGCTGACCTACCACTCGCTTGAAGACCGGATCGTGAAGATGAAGTTTCGCGAAGAGGAGAAGGGCTGCGACTGTCCCCCCGGAGTCCCCGAGTGTACGTGCGGGAGAAAGAGGCGTCTTCGCCTGATACCCCGCAAAGCCCTTCGACCGACTGACGAGGAGATCAGAATAAACCCGAGAGCGCGAAGCGCAAAGCTGCGGATAGCGGAAAAGAGAAGTGACTGAGTAGGTAGAACGAAGAACAGACAGAAGCGACGAGAGAATAGACCGATGCAGGGAGTGCTTCAGCGAAACGGAACAGGGAAGAAAACAGCGGTGAAGGTGGGCGGAGGCAGGAAAGCCTCCGGCGCGCGCGGCCGACTGGAACTCCCCTTCGGCGAGGAGGGGACGAAGCGTTCATTCCTTCATCGGTGGAGCGCGGCGGGACTTATCCTTCTGGCTTCGCTTCTCGCCGTTCTCTTCGTTGCCAATGCCATCTACGTCAACGAGCTTCTGAGCAGCGTCACGTCGATTGAAGGGGAGCGGGATGAAGTCCGACGCGAGAACGAACGGCTTCGGGGTGAACTGACGCGATTGATGTCGGTTGAACAGATTACCGGGCGGGCCGCCGCCATCGGAATGATTCAGCCGGAACGTCCGCCGATCGCCTTGTCGTCGGTGCAGAGCGGAGAAGAAAAAGAATAGGATACGAGAAGGCTTTTATCAGGGGAGCCACAACAGGAGCCGTCGAGCGCAGAGGTTGCAATATCAGTGCCCGTCAACACTACACATAGCGATGCCGCCGTACCGGCAAGACCGAAGCCTCCGCGTAGTGGAGTCTGGCGGCTCTATGTCGTTGGCGGACTTCTGGTTCTGGCAACTCTCGGCGTTATCGGGCGGCTCTTTGTGCTGCAGGTGATCAAGGGGGATGAATACGCCGCCCTTGCACGGAAGCAGTACGAATCGAAAGCTCCTCTGCAGGCCGACCGCGGCACAATTCTTGACCGCAACGGCACGCTTCTGGCCGCAAACGTTCCGGCCCTCTCCTTTGCCGTCGATCCGAATCACGTGGAAGATCCCGATCTGCTTGCCCGAACCTTTGCAAAGGAATTCGGCGGAGATGTCGAAGAATGGAAAAAGAAGGTCACGGCCCCGAACACATCTTTTATATGGATCAAGAGAAAAGTGGTCGGCGAGGCGATCAACAGGGTCAGAAAGATTGATGACGACGGACTGATCACGATCTCCGAACCTCTGCGGCGATTCGAGTACGGAACGTTCGGTGCCCAGGTGGTCGGTTGCGTCAATCTGGACAACCAGGGGCTGAGCGGCGTCGAGTTGTTCTACGATGAAGTGTTGCGCGGCGAGGACGGATATATGGTGATGCAGCGGGATGCCGTCGGTCGCCGCCGTCCCGATGTCGATCTTCCCCGCGTCGATCCGGAACACGGCGAGACGTTGCAGTTAACGATCGACATCACGATGCAGAGCGTGGTGGAGGACGAGCTGGCCCGCGGTGTGAAGGAGGCCGATGCCGCTTCCGGTACCGCCCTGGCTTTGAACCCGAAGACCGGAGAGATTCTGGCGATGGCCAGCTTCCCCTCGTTCGATCCGAATGATCCGGGAGAGTCGGATCTCTCCAACGTCCGTCCCCGCAGCGTTACCGACACGTACGAGCCGGGATCGACGATGAAGGGGATCACCGCCGCTGCGGTTCTGGAAGAAGGTGTGGTGACGCCCGAGGAGATGATCGACGGCGAAGGAGGAGAACTCCGTTTGCCGGATGGACATGTGATTCGCGACGACCATGCGCTCGGCCTGGTCTCGTTCGCCGAAGCCTTCCGCTGGTCGAGCAACGTGATCTTCTCGAAAGTGGCCGATCGACTCGAACCCTCCAGCTTCTACCGCTACGTTCGTGATTTCGGATTCGGTATCTCGACCGGAATCGATCTGCCGGGTGAAGTGCGGGGAGAGGTGAAGAAGCCGGAAGAGTTCAGCGAGGAGACACAGAAGTTCATGGCCTACGGCTATCAGCTCGCGGTCACTCCCCTTCAGCTTGCGGTCGCCTACGGCGCCATCGCGAACGGAGGACTGGTGATGCGTCCCCACATCCTCAAGCGGCGTATTGCGCCGGATGGAGAAGTGATCGAGGAAGTGGAACCACAGGAGTTGCGACGGGTGATCAGCCAGGAGACCGCTATTGCGGTTCGGCGGATGCTGGTTGATGTTGTGGACAACGGTACCGGAGGAGCTGCGCAGGCGCGGAGCATTCAGGTTGCCGGAAAGACCGGTACGGCGCAGATACTGCACGAGGGGAGCTACGGGGGGAATCGCTACAACGCCTCCTTCGTCGGCTTCTTCCCGGCGGATGATCCGGAGATCGTGTTGCTGGTGCTGCTGAGCGAACCGAAGAACGGATACTACGGCGGCCAGGTTGCCGCGCCGATCTTCGCCTCGATCGCCCGGCGGATCATCAACGCCACCATGGTCGATGAGAAGCCGGCAATGGTGCAGGTTGCCGATGAGTCGGATGAAGGGGCGGAGGAAGATCAGGAGAGCGAAGTCGATAACGTCGTGCAGGTTGTTGTTCCCGATCTGCGGGGACTCGAGCGTGAGGGTGCTCTGCGGATCGCTCTCTCCCACCGTCTGAAAATATCGGCGACCGGCCAGGGAGATCGTGTGCTGAAACAGCAGCCGGCTCCGGGAGCATCGGTCGACCCGCGAGGAGTGATCCATCTCCACTTCGGCGATGTAGAGGAATACGGGATCGTTCCGGACGTTCGCGGAATGACGACCAGACGGGCCCTGGCGGTTCTGAACGAGTTCGGATTGCATCCCAGAGTTTCCGGAAAGATTGGCGGAGTGATCGGAGAACAACATCCTTCCCCCGGCACTCGGGTGAGTCGGGAAGGGGAGCGGATCGTACTGAAATGCCGGTGATTCCGGTATCGATCCCACTCACAGTCGGAGGGAGAGCTTCGGCAACGGAATGTTGTTGCAAGGCGACTCGAGATCAACAGGCATAATCGTATCAGACAGACATATCAGACAGAGACAACGGCAAATCGCAGAGAGAAGGAGCAAAGGTATCCGGAGTGAAGTCCCTGACATCCATACTGACCGTACTGACCGAGGTCATCGCCATTCGCGGAGATGTCGAGCGGAACGTGCGCGCCCTCAGGTACGACAGCCGGAACGTGGGGAAGGGAGATCTGTTCGTGGCGGTCAACGGACCGGACGACCGGGCGCTCGGGTTTGTCCCCGACGCTATTGCTGCCGGAGCAGAGACGATACTGCTGGACGATCCGGAACACATGCCGGAGAAGGCCGAAGGGGCCACGTGGATACTTGTCCGTGATGCCCGCAAGGCAATGGCCGAGGCGGCCGCCTTCATGTTCAATTATCCGATGCAGGACCTGACGCTCTACGGGGTGACCGGGACAAACGGCAAGACGACTACCGCCCATGTGCTCCGCTCGATCCTGAACGGACACGGCGAGCCGACCGGTATGATCGGTACGCTCGGTATGACGATCGAAACGACAATGCCGACCGGCTACACCACGCCCGAGGCGCCCGAACTGATGAGTATGCTGGCGGAGATGAAGCTCGCCGGAATGAAGAACGTGGTGATGGAAGTCTCTTCGCACGCTCTGACATTGAAACGCGTAGACGGACTCCGGTTCGCCGGAGGAATCTTTACCAATATCACGCAGGACCATCTCGATTTTCACACAACATTCGAGGACTATCTCAATGCAAAGAAAAGCTTCTTCGACCGACTCGACGCACATGCACATGCAGTGGTCAACATCGACGACGTACACGGAACCGCAATGGCACGCGACAGTCATGCCGCGATCATTCGATATGGATACGGAGCAGATGCCGACCTCCGCATCAGTGACGCCGATCTCGCTCCCGACGGTTCCTCCTGGATCGTAACGGTCTCCGAATCTCTCGGCGGAGGGAGCCTGGCGCTCCGTTCGTCGCTGCCGGGGAACTTCAATGTGATGAATATCACCGCAGCGTGCGGACTGGCCATTGCCGCAGGAGTTGATCGCGGGGAACTTCCCGCTCTCGTCTCGCTGCTGCAACCGGTTCCGGGACGAATGGAGACGATAGCTCTGCCGAAAGGGGGGACCGCTGTGGTCGACTATGCCCACACGCCCGATGCCCTGAAGATGTTGCTGGAGACGACTCACGACTTTCTCGGATCGGGACGATTGCTGGTCGTCTTCGGTTGCGGAGGAGATCGGGATCGGGGGAAACGACCGATGATGGGGGAGATCGCTGCCGGACTGGCCGATCATATCTACCTGACCTCGGATAATCCGCGGAACGAGAAACCGGAGTCGATTATCGACGAGATCGCCGCAGGAATTCCCTCCGGCAGTGTCCCGGTTGAGCGGATCGTCGATCGCCGCCGCGCCATCGAGGCCGCGCTGCAGGAGGTGACGGCCGATGATATTCTGGTGATTGCCGGAAAGGGACACGAGACCTATCAGATCATCGGCTCCGAACGACGCGATTTTGACGATCGAGAAGTCGTCAGAGAATGGAAGAGCAAGACAAGTGCAGATTCACGGGAACAGAACCGGAATACAGGCAGATGAGAAATACTACTGTTCAGCACCTTCTTGATATTCTGAACGGAGAATTTGTCGGTTCTCCGGCCTCACGTCGCCGAAGCGTCAAAGGGGTCTCGACCGATACACGTTCTTTGAAAAAAGGAGAAGTCTTTGTTGCCGTCAAAGGGGAAAATTTTGACGGGCATGATTTCGTGAAACAGGCCGCCGGAAAAGGGGCGCAGGCGGCCGTCGTCGCATACGACTGGCATCTGGTGAACAGCCGGAAGAAGTGGCGAATTCCTCTTCTGGTTGTGCGCGATACGATCGAGGCCTACGGCCGGATCGCCGCGGACCACCGCCGGTCGTTCGACATCCCGGTGATCGCCGTTGCCGGATCCAGCGGCAAAACCTCCACCAAGGAGATGATCGCCTCGGTCCTCTCGCAGAAGTTCAACGTGCTGAAGACCGAAAAGAATTTCAACAACCGGATCGGTGTGCCGGCCACGCTTCTGCAACTGAACGGGAAGCATGAGGTTGCCGTCATCGAGATCGGAACGAACATGCCGGGGGAGATCGCCGCCCTCTGCCGCGCCGCCGAACCGACCCACGGCATCATCACCAATATCGGATACGAACATCTTGAGTTCCTCGGTTCCATCGAAGGAGTCGCTCACGAAGAAGGGGCCCTCTTCAAGTGGCTCGCCGCCCATGGCGGGACTTCCTTCGTCAACCTCGACGATCCGATTATCACTGAAATGGCCGAAGGTCTCGGAACAACGGTAACGTATGGCCGGACCAGGCGAGCAGACTGTCAGGTGAAAATCGGAAAGCTGAACGACGAGGGGGCGCCGAAGGTCGAGATCGTGAACAACCGACGGAAGAACGTCAAGCAGATCTCCCTGCAATTACATACGCCGGGCAAACATACCGCCTCCAATGCCCTGGCCGCCGCCGCTGTCGGGTTTTCGCTCGGCGTTCCCCCAACCCGGATCAGGAAAGGACTCGAGGAGTACAGACCTGCGGTCGAAACGACCGGAGGGTATGCCCGGCTCGGACTGTTACGACTTGATGATGGGGGACGGGTGCTGAACGATACGTACAATGCCAATCCCGACTCGGTTCGCGTCGCCCTGGAAACCCTTGTCGGCATCAAGACGGGAAGAAAGGGGAAGCGGATCGCCGTCCTGGCCGATATGGCCGAACTGGGCAAGTATGCCCCGGAAGAACATCGCAAGGTCGGAGAGATGATTCCGGAGATGAAGAAGATCGATGTCGCCATCTTTTTCGGACGGAATATGCGCCGGGCCTACGAGGCGATTGCCCTGGCCGACCGTCCGGCCCGCGTCACCTCCTTCTTCTTCAGAAAGAAGGAAAACCTGATTCGCGTACTCAACAGCATCCGCACTCCGAACGATGTCGTTCTGGTGAAAGGATCGCGGAGCATGAAGATGGAGGAAATTGTGGAGGGAATGCGGGATGCAATGGAAAATTCAAAAGGAAAAATCAAACAATAGAGAAGGTAGAGATCGGGATGTCGGTAGCAGGGGATGAAGAGCGTTCACCATTCAAAAGTAAAAATCAACAAGAGGTTGAGGTGGTTGCGAGGGGTCGGAGCATACATCAGGGTGTCCTGCATTTTGAATTTTTCATTTTTCATTTTGAATTGAACTGATTTGCTCTACTATCTGGCGAAATATCTCGAAGAGTGGTTCAGCCCTCCCGGTGCGGGGCTTTTTGAGTTCGTGACGTTCAGGGCTGCGGCTGCGGCCGTTACCGCGTTGCTGATCTCCCTCTTTGCCGGACGGAAGATCATCGCTCTGCTGAAGCGGAATCAGATCGGCGAGCAGGGGAAAAAGGAAGCGCCGAAACGCCACATGGCGAAGGCCGGAACGCCGACCATGGGAGGAGTGATCATCCTGCTGGCCCTGATCGTCCCGACGCTCCTTTTCTGCGATATCAAAAGTGCCTATGTGATCCTCGCGGTCCTGGTCACTCTCTGGCTCGGCGTCGTCGGCTTTCTGGACGATTATCTGAAGGTCGTCAAGAAGCTGAAGAAAGGGCTGATCGCCCGCTACAAGATTATCGGTCAGGTCACGATCGGCCTGATTCTCGGGGGGACCATCTACTTCTTTCCGGACTGGTTTCCCGGAGCCTTCGATGTGCTGCACACGCGAACAACCGTGCCGTTCATCAAGGATACGCTCTTTGACTTCGATATATACTATATCCCGATCGTGGTCTTTGTCCTAACGGCCATCTCCAACGCGGTCAACCTGACCGACGGACTGGACGGACTGGCAATCGGAACCGTCAGCATCGTTGCCCTGACGCTGGCGCTGATCACCTACGTTGCCGGAAATACCGTCGCTGCAGAGTATCTGGATATTCCCTATCTGAAAGGGGCCGAGGAACTTTCGGTCTTCTCCGCCGCGCTGGTCGGTGCCGGACTTGGATTCCTCTGGTATAATGCCTACCCTGCGCAGGTCTTTATGGGGGATACCGGTTCGCTGGCTCTCGGCGGGGCCATCGGGACGATCATGATTCTGGTAAAGAAGGAGTATATGATCCCGATTCTCGGAGGAGTCTTCTTTGCCGAGTCGATCTCCGTGGCGTTGCAGGTACTCTACTTCAAGTATACGAAGCGGAAGTACGGCGAAGGACGCCGGATATTCCGGCGCGCCCCTCTCCACCATCACTTCGAGGAGAAGGGATGGCCGGAAACGAAGGTGGTGACCCGCTTCTACATCGTCGCGATCCTGCTGGCGATCTGCGGACTTGTGACGTTGAAGATTCGATAGCCGAATCCCGACTCCGGACCCTGGTCTCCGGTCGGTGTCGGGGATCGGTGGAAAACGATTCGGTGACCACGGTAGAACTTTATTTGATGTCCGATTGACCTGAAATGTCCGACAAAACTCTCTATACCGTTCTCGGTGCCGCCCGTTCGGGTCTGGCCGTTGCCCGGCTCCTCAGCGAGGAGGGGGCATCGGTCTTTGTGAGCGATGCCGGAGCGGAGAAAGAGTCCGCGAAGGGGATACTGGAATCGCTTCGGATACCGTATGAGTTCGGCGGACATACCGAACGTGCGCTTGAAACCGGGACGATCGTTCTCTCCCCAGGCATCCCGCCGACGATCCCGCTGCTCGCGGAGGCGGAGAGCCGGGGAATCAGGATCACAAACGAAATTGACGTCGCCTCGCGCTACTGCCGCGGGACGATCATCGGGATCACCGGGACCAACGGCAAGACGACGACGACCGAACTGATCGGTCATATCTGCCGGGAAGCCGGACGGACCACGTTCGTTGCCGGAAACGTCGGGACGCCCTTCAGCGAAATTGCCCGGGAGGCGGAGGAGGAGAGCGTCGTGGTGCTGGAACTGAGTTCGTTCCAGCTTGAGAGGATCACGTCGTTCCATCCCCACGTCGCCCTGCTGCTGAACGTGACGCCCGATCATCTCGACCGATACGAGAGCATCGAGGAATACGGAGGGGCGAAGTTGCGCATCACGATGAATCAGACCGAGGAGGATCGGCTGATCTACAACCGGGATGACGGGTGGCTCGGGAGAATTGCACAGATGGAGTTCAGACCCGGCATCCTCGGCTACAGTGTTTATCAGGACGTGGAGCGGGGAGCTTTCCTGCGGGATGGAGAACTGACGATCCGTATGGAGGAAGGGGGAGAAGAAGTGAAGGTGATTCCGGCCTCGGAGATCGGCATCCGCGGACCACACAACCTTGCCAACGCAATGGGGGCGGCTCTGGCCGCAGCAAGCATCGGCATTCCGGTCGGAACGATTCGCGAAGGTTTGCGCTCCTTCCATCCTCTTCCCCACCGGCTGGAGGAAGTGGCGGTTGTCGAAGGCGTCCGCTACGTCAACGATTCAAAGGGGACGAATACCGATGCCCTGCGCTATGCGCTGGAGAGCTTCGATTCCCCGATCGTTCTGATCGCCGGCGGCAGAGCGAAGAAGAACCGCTATGAAGCCCTCCTTCCGCTGATCGCAGATCGGGTGAAGGCCGCCGTGCTGATCGGCGAGGCGGCCGAGGAGATGAGCGAGGAGTTTGAGGGACTGACCGAAATCGTCATGGCCGGGTTCAGTCTTGAAAAGGCGTTGGAGAGGGCCGCCGGACTGGCCGAACCGGGAGATGTCGTCCTTCTCTCCCCGGCCTGCGCCAGTTTCGATATGTTCAGGAATTTCGAGGATCGCGGAGATGCGTTCCGGCGACTGGTCCTTCAGATGAAGCGTCAGGTCGGGACGGGACGGGAAGCGGAGAATCGGAAAGCGATATAGATCAATCAACGGAAATGCTGAAGACCGACACCATAGAAAAACGGGGACATAGCGATTGGTTCATTCTGCTGAGCGTGCTCGGCATGATGTTCTTCTCGGTCGCCTTCGTCTACTCGGCCTCGGCCGGCTTCGCCGATGCGCGGACCGGGTCGACCGAGACGTTTTTCTGGAGCCATCTGATTCGAGTCGGCGCCGGAGTCGGCATTCTGCTTCTCTTTGCCCGGCTTGACTATCACTGGCTCGAGCGCTGGAGCAAGCCCCTTCTGGTGCTGGCTATCGGGATGCTGGTCTATGTTCTCTTCGAGGGGACCCGGATCAAGGGGGCGACTCGCTGGATCGATCTCGGGCTGGTCTCCTTCCAGCCTTCGGAGGTGGCAAAGTTCGCCCTGGTGATGCACCTCGGAGTGATGCTCGCCGACAAGCGCGGCTATCTCGACGACTTCAAGTTTGCGGTCCTGCCGATGCTGATCTGGATCGGTGTCGTCGCCGCCCTGGTTGCCCTGCAACCGAACCTGTCGACGGCCCTGGTGATCTCCGCGCTCGGCTTCGGTGTCCTCTTCATCGGAAGAGTGAAGCTCTGGCACCTTGCCGTGGTGACCCTTCCGGCGCTGGCCGGTGCGGGACTCTATGCCGTCTCCGCCGAGTATCGGATGCGTCGTATTATGGGATTTATCGGGATGCATTCGGGTGAGGGAGGGGGAATTGAAAGCGCAGGGTATCAGTTGAAGCAGGGACTTCTCGCATTCGGCTCGGGGGGACTCTTCGGTGTCGGTCCGGGACAGAGTCATCAACGTCTGTTTGTGCCGGAGCCGTTCGGTGATTTTATCTATGCCATCATCGGTGAAGAGTACGGGTTCGTGGGAACGACCTTTCTGCTGCTGGTCTTCGGCGTGATTCTCTGGCGCGGACTGCTCGTGGCCCGGCAGGCTCCGGATGATCTCGGCAGGAATCTCGCCGCCGGTATCACGCTGACAGTCGGTCTCTATGCCGTGGTGAATGCCGGTGTGACTACAGGTCTTCTTCCGACCACCGGTCTGCCGATGCCCTTTGTCAGCTATGGCGGCAGTTCGGTCCTGTTCAGTGCCGCTGCGGTCGGTGTTCTTCTGAATATCTCCCGCCACGCCAACGTCATGCCCTATCGTCGCGAGCAACTGAAAGTTGCCGGAGGAATGGCATGAAGGAACGATGGCGGAATACCGGAGGGGCGCGTCTCCTGTTTGTTGCCGGAGGGACCGGGGGACATCTCTTTCCGGCCCTTGCGGTTGCCGACCGTTGTCGCGAACTTGCTCCGGACAGTGTGATCCGTTTTGTCGGTGCGAAAGGGAGACTGGAAGAAGAAGTTGTTCCCCGTGCCGGATATGATCTCGACCTGCTCTGGATCAGCGGCTTCAGCCGGAATTTCTCGGTGAAGAACGTGATGCTGCCGATCAAGATTATCCGGTCGATGATCCAGTCACGCCGGATTCTTACCTTCTTCCGTCCGGATGTGGTCGTTTGTGCCGGAGCCTACGTCAGTTGGCCGGTCGGTGCGGTGGCCGCTTCACAGGGAGTGCCGTTGATTCTGATGGAGTCGAACGCACTCCCCGGCATGGTCGTCCGGAAGCTGGCGCCGAAGGCGGATGAGGTGCATGTGGCGTTCGAGGAGACCGGACGGAGGCTGCCGGGAGCAAATGTGATCCTGAGCGGCAATCCGATCCGTCGGGTCTTTCACCGGAAGATCGACAAAGGGGAGGCGAGACGGCATTTCGGTCTGGATCCGGATCGTCCCACCCTGTTCGCCTTCGGCGGATCGCTCGGCGCCCGTTCGATCAACAATGTACTTGACGGAATCGTCGGCTCGTTGCTTTCGGATGGAATGCAGGTGATCTGGCAGACCGGAAAAAGTTATGAAGGGGAGGAGAAGCGTGAGGGAAATCTGTATCGGTCCCGCTTCATCCATGAAATGGAAATCGGCTACGCCGCTGCCGATCTGGTTCTTGCCCGGGCGGGGGCCACAACAATAGCCGAGCTGAAGGGGGTCGGCAAGCCTTCGATCCTCGTTCCGTTGCGGACGGCGGCAGACGATCATCAGCGGGTGAATGCCGAGGCGATGGAGCGTGCCGGAGCCGGCAGGATGATCCTTGATGTCGATCTCTCCGAACGGCTCTACGGTACCATCATCGAACTGACGGCACAGCCCGAACTGCTGGATGATATGGGACGAAAAGCCGGAGGGATGGCCCTGCTGGACGCAGACGACAGGATTGCGCGGAGGGTGATGGAGAGAGTTCGTAGAGAGAAGAGTTCGTAGAGTTCATAGAGGGAGGAGAACGGGAACAGGGGACTGTAGGGGGCAAAAACCTTTGCCCCAGAATTGCCGGAGTAGTATGTAAGAAAGTTCGCAGAGTGTCCAGCCCGACTCTTCGACCAACAACCGGGACCATGGAAAAGACATACGCACAAAAACTCGACTTCTACTATATGGCCGCCGTTGCCTATCTGGTGACGTTGATTGCGTATGCGGTGATTGCCGGGTCGTTGATCGGTGAGCACTTTCAGTTGATCTGGAAAGATCCGATCGTCTATCTGCTGGCCCTCTGCGCTCTGGTCTCGGTGGCCGCCCTGATCGTTGCGGCGGTGCTGAACAAGAAAGTGGTGATACGGGATCGGGAAATGCTCTTCATCACCCGGTTCAAAACGCGGACGCTCCGTCCGGAAGAGATCGAATCGGTCAGCTTCCGTCTCGGCAACCGGGGAAAGGTTCGCGATGAGGTGGCCGAACAGGCCGCCCGCATCAGACTGAAGAGTCGTCGCCGTCGGTTGTGGCTTCGTCCGTCGATGTTCAACGAGAGCGAGGCGATGATGGAGGATCTTCGGAACTGGATGAAACGGAACAGCGTTCCGGTCAGCATGCGGAAGCGGGGCGTCGGAAGAAGGTTGAAAGGGAGAGCCAACGGAAATCGGAAACAGGGTGGTTTGAACGAGGGATAATGTTTCGCAGCATCAACAACATACATTTTGTCGGTATCGGCGGTATCGGGATGTCCGGCATTGCCGAACTCCTTCTTGCCGAAGGTTTCCGGATCTCCGGAAGCGATCTGGCGACCGGAGACGTCACCGCCCGACTGGAACAACTCGGTGCCCGCATCATGCAGGGACACGCACCGGAGAATGTCGCCGATGCCGAGGTCGTTGTCTATTCCAGTGCGGTGAAACCGGAAGAGAATCCGGAGACACGGGAGGCGATGCGGAGAAAAATTCCGTTGATCCGGCGCGCCGAAATGCTGGCGGAGGTGACCCGGCTCCACTACGGCGTTGCGGTTGCCGGAACACACGGCAAGACGACAACGACCTCGATGATCGGGCTGGTCCTGATCGAAGGGGGAATCGACCCGACCGTTATCGTCGGCGGGAAGCTGGCCGATCTCGGCGGGACGAATGCCAGACGGGGTGAGGGAGAGTGGACTGTGGTGGAGGCGGACGAGTATGATCGTTCCTTCCTCTCGCTCCTTCCCACCGTCGCGGTGGTCACCAATCTGGAGTCGGAACATCTCGACATCTACTCCGATCTCGACGATCTGAAACGATCGTTCATAGAATTTGCCAACAAGGTCCCGTTCTACGGCTTCATCGCCCTCTGTCTGGACGAACCGACACTGGTCGACATCATGCCGAAGCTGACCCGTCGGGTGATCAGTTACGGGACTTCTTCCCAGTGCGACGTTCGCGCTTCGGACATCGAATATGAGGAGGGGACATCACGGTTTACGGTATCGTTGCGGGGCAAGGAACTTGGAACCATAGAGCTCGGCGTCCCCGGACTCCACAACGTGAAGAACGCTCTGGCTGCGGTGACCATCGGGCTGGCGCTCGACGTTCCGTTCGAGTCGGTTGCCGGAGCGCTCCGGAAGTTCAGCGGCGTCTATCGTCGCTTCGAGGTGAAGGGGGAGGAGAACGGCGTGCTGGTGATCGACGACTATGCCCATCACCCGACGGAGGTGAAGGCGACGCTCGAAGGGGTGAAGCGGGGGTGGAATCGCAGAGTGGTGGCCGTCTTTCAGCCCCACACCTACACACGAACGAGGGATTTCCACGATGAGTTCGGCAAATCATTCCTGAACGCCGACCTGGTTGTGATCACCGATGTCTACCCGGCACGCGAACAGCCGATCGAAGGAGTCACCGGCGAACTCGTCGCCCGAAGCGCCGCCGATTTCGGTCACCGCCACGTGGAATATGTGGCCGACAAGGAGAACGTCCCGGAATATCTGGCCTCCCTCCTCGAGCCGGGCGATATCGTCCTGACAATGGGAGCCGGAGACATCTGGAAAATCGGAGAAAAAATTCTGGAGCAGCAGGGGGCGGTGAGTGGTGAGCTGTGAGCTGTGAGCTATGAGCTGTGAGCTATGAGCAGTCAGCTATAAGGGAAAAGCACGACTGCTGAAAGCTGATTGCTGATTGCTGAAAGCTGATTGCTGAAAGCTGATTGCTGAAAGCTGATTGCTGAAAGCTGATTGCTGAA
>CAMLOB010000024.1 GCA_946481475.1 uncultured Chlorobiota bacterium
CGAGGTAGTCGTCGTAGCCGTCTCCTGTTGCGTCGCCGATAGGGCCGCCACGTCCGAAGACATTGCCCGGAGTCAATCCATCGGCTGCTGCCGAGTAGTAGGCATCATACGTCGGGTTCGGACCATCCTTCCCGCCCGAAAGAACCACCATACGCGCACCTCCTCCCGGGTCCCCTCCGGTACGGCCTACCATTTCATAGCGTCGGGTTGAATCGTTCAGATAGCCGACCTTATAGGGCTTGTTGTATCCCCGGTAGCTCCGCTCGGCATCGGCAAGGGTCAGAGGGCGGGTGCGCGGGTCTTTCCCCGGCGCATTCATGTTGTAGTAGTACCAGTCTCCGTCTGCTCCCGGCAGCATGAACTCCTGAACGCGGTCCCCATCGCTGTCGAACAAGGGCATGAAGGGAACGGCAAAGGAGACGTTCGGATAGGTCTCGGAATCGTTGAGTGTGAGCGTTCGTTCCGGATTGAGTGAAAGCTGTGAAAGGTTGGGATGTCCCCACCAGAACTTGAGTCGGTTGACCGGATCGGCAGGGTTATAGTCTCCTGCAGCGAGAATGTCAGGATAGGGATCGCCATCAAGATTTCCTATAGAGACATCGAACCGTATATAATTCTCCTCAGTATCCTTGAGCACGACAGTCGGCGTGTCAAGTTGGAACTCCGGCCCCCCCTCGAATATCCATATCTCTGCGTGACGGTCGGCTTCTTGGTCGAACAGAATCACTGCCGCCACGATAATCAGCTCATCGTCGCCATCTCTATCCAGGTCAATCGCAAATGCATTCCTGTGCGTCGTCTCCAGATTCGGACGCCAGGTGAGTTCCGGAGCAAGCGTCAGAGCCGAATGCAACGAGAGCGTATCTCCTTCTACTGGAACCAACCGGTACCGCATAAAAAGCTTCCTTCGCGGTCCTGATGTATCAACCCGAAAGAAGCCGGAGAACCCGACATACGGTTTCCCGTTGCCGTAGAAATCTCCGACAATCGGATGAGAGGGAATGGTTCCCAAAGAATCGAGAATCTGGTAAGCTGTTGTGCTGATCTCACTTCCACCGCGATGGATATGCCACTGATTCGTGGCACCGAGGTACCATCCGAAATCTTGCAGTGAGTCACGATCGATGTCCCCGACACTCCCGGCTCCCCTACCGACCTGATCTCCCCCGACCACCCCTCCCCGCATCATCCAGATGCGCCGGAGCAGTTTCGCGCTGTCGTTGGCGACGATTTCGTTCTGAGCCGGAAGAGGAAGACAGGTGAGAAACAACACGCCGAAGAGTGAGGAGAGGAAGGCGATATGAAGAGTGCGATAAGTCATGCCACAATAACAAAATGTTCAAGGTGAACTTATCAGATTCGAGGTAATCGGCCAAGAGATTTTTTTTGCCTCCGGAGGGCAGGCCGAACGGTACGATTGTTGCCCGGATGTCTGGAGTTTCGCCTGGGCAGTTATGCAAGAAGTGGAAGGCAGATCGATTAATAAACGAAGGTTTCTCCCATCCGTTCCCCCAACACCCGCAAGAATTCCTTCGGGGGTCTGACCGGTTTCATCGTGTCGGAGGAAACGAAGGCGTGGATGGTGTGGCCGGTGACCAGGAGTTCCTCTTCGCGGTAGAGTTCGTATTCGATCCTCAGGCGGGCGGTCGGCATGGTGCGGATGATCGAACGGACGGTCAGCAGGTCGTCGTAGCGGGCGGAGCGTTTCATCTGCAGGGCGGCCTCCAGCACCGGGAGCATCACGCCGGTCTCCTCGATCGAGGAGTATGCCATGCCGGCATCCCGCAGGAACTCCGTCCGCCCTGTCTCGAAGTATTCCAGATAGACGCCGTGGTAGACGATCCCCATCTGGTCGGTATCGCGGTAGCGGACACGGATGCGGGTGGTGTGGAGGATCATATCGCCCCGAGTTCCTTCAGCTTCTGGTCGAGCGCGGTCCAGGCGAGCGACAGATCGAAGTTCCAGGGATCGGCCAGCTTCTCCCGGATCAGCATGAAGGGGGAGACCGATGCAACCGCCTCCTCCCCCCCCCGGAGAAAGAGGATCGAGGCAGGCTCTTCCTCGGTGATGCCGGAAACCCAGCGACCGGAGGTACGGCGGGCCAGGACCTCGCCGAGGTAGGCGCCGAACGAGACGCTGACGTTGAGGGGAATCTCCCCTTTCTTCTCCCCCCAACCGCTCAGGATCACCCGGTCAAGCTGGGAGATGCTCGCCGGTGTATAATCGAGCTTCTCCCCGAAGTGTTTCTCCACTCCCGATACGCAGAGCCGGGCGATCTTCCCCATCCGCTCCCACGGCGGCTCCCCCTCGGTCAGCAGGGCATCCTCGAACGGAGAGAAGTCCTCCCCTTCCACTACATTGTCGGCATTGTCAACCGGACGTCCGGCATCGTTGTGCGCTGTCATGTCGTTCCCTTTGTTGAAATTCCTGAAAATGGTTGGTGGGCATAACCAGAACCGAAGAGACTATCCGTTCCGTTCGATGACGGCAAAAAGTTCAAGAAGACGCTCAAGGTCTTCCAGCGTGTAGAAATCGATCGAGATCGCCCCCGAACCGTTCTCGTTCGCCTTGATCTTCACCTGCGTTCCCAGCACCTGCCGGAGTCGCGAGGAGATCTCCGCAATCGTCAGTTCCACCTCTCCCCCCATACCACGCTGGTCGGTCTGCTTCGGCTTCTCCCGCTTCTTTGCAGTCGTCCCGTTGCTCCCGGCCTCCTGCTTCACCAGCGCCTCGGTCCGCCTGACCGACAATCCTTCGTCCCGGACTTTCCTCCAGATATCGATCTGCCGATCCTCGTCCTGAATCGTCAGCAGGGCGCGGGCGTGACCCATCGAGACTTCCCCTTCGCGGAGAGAAGTCTGGATCGGATCGGGAAGCCGCAGAAGCCGGAGCAGGTTCGTGACCGTCGAGCGGTCCTTGCCGACCCGTTCGGCCACCTGTTCCTGCGTCAGATCACACTCGCGGATCAGCCGCTGATAACCGAGAGCCACTTCGATCGGGTTCAGGTTCTCCCGCTGCACGTTCTCGATCAGCGCAAGCTCCAGCATCTCCCGGTCGGAATCGACATCGAGGATGTAGGCCGGAATCTCGGTCAGTCCCGCCTCGGACGAGGCACGGACGCGGCGCTCTCCCGAAATCAACTCGAACCCGTCGCCGTAACGTCTGACGGTGATCGGCTGGATAACCCCTTTCTCCAGAATCGACTTCTTCAGTTCCTCCAGGGCCTGTCTGTTGAAATCCATACGGGGCTGATACCTGTTCGGCGTTACGCGACTGATATCGATCTTGCAGATCGTACCGACGGTAAATCCATCATCAATAGGGAGAGCCTGACGCCGTTCCTGCGTCAGGTTCGGATTGAGCAATGCTCCAAGCCCACGTCCAAGACCCGATTTTTTTGCCATTATGCCGCTTCCTCCAGCTTCCCGGAAATCATTCAGTTGTAGTGCGTTGTCCTCCCGAACCTTCTCCTCCCGGCGAGGAACTCTCGGGTTGTTCGTTCAACGGAGGATGATCCGTCCCGTTCGCAGGGAAGGCTCCTCCGGTCGGCGATGTTTCTTCGCGGCTGTCGGGTCTGTCGGGTACCACCCCCTCGTTCCCCGCTCCCCTGTCGGCATCCTCTCCCTCCGGTCGTTCCATCTCCATCCTCTGCCGCAGGATCTCGTTTGCCAGTTCCATATAGTTCTGCGTGCCGATCGAGAGGGCATCGTAGAGGAGGACCGGTTTGCCGTGACTCGGCGCCTCGCTCAGGCGGACGTTCCGGGCGATCATCGTCCTGAAGACCTTGTCGCCGAAATAGCGGCGAACCTCTTCGGAGACCTGATTGGAGAGATTCAGTCGCTTGTCGAACATCGTCAGCAGAACCCCCTCGATGTCGAGATTCGGGTTGAGATGTTTCTTGACGATGGCAATGGTGTTGAGCAACTGTCCGAGTCCCTCAAGCGCGTAGTATTCGCACTGCACCGGAATCAGCACGGCATCCGAGGCGGTCAGCGCGTTCAGCGTCAGCAGACCGAGTGAAGGGGGACAGTCGATGATGAGGTAGTTGTACCGTCCGCGAATCTCCGCCAGGGCATTGTAGAGAACCTTCTCCCTCCCCGGCACGTCGATCATCTCGATCTCCGCCCCCACAAGGTTGATATGCGACGGAATCAGGTCCAGATCCCCCAGTTCGGTATGCAGAATCGCGTCGCGCGGAGACATCCGGTCGACGATCACTTCGTAGACCGTCTTCTCCAGGTCCTTCGTCCCCACGCCGAGTCCGCTGGTCGCATTGGCCTGCGGATCGATGTCGATCAGGAGCGTCGGCTGCTCGGCGGCAGCCAGCGACGCGGCAAGATTGACGGCCGTCGTCGTCTTGCCGACCCCTCCTTTCTGATTGGCGATTGCTATGATTCGTCCCATATTCCTGCGCTCAAGTTGGAAGCGTCTGTTTTCTTCTCAAGTCTCGGGGCGGGTGTGTCCTCCCGAACCGTCGGTCATGGTCGGATTGTCGATTGTCGATTTTCGATTGTCGAATGAACCGGGTTCGCTCTGCTCGGCTGATCGCCCGAAGTCGGATTTTCGATTGTCGATTGTCGAATGAACCGGGTTCGCTCTGCTCGGCTGATCGCCCGAAGTCGGATTTTCGATTGTCGATTTCCGATTGTCGAATGAACCGGGTTCGCTCTGCTCGGCTGATTGCTGAAAGCTGACTGCTCACAGCTCATTTCTCACACCTCCCCCTCAACCCTCATCAGCCAGTACAAAGCATTGATTACCAGCGCATGGCTGATCTCCCCCTCCCGGACCATCCGATCAATCCGGTCGGGCGAATATACGGCAACATGGATTTCCTCATGTTCGTCGAGCGACTGCGAGCCGATCAGGCGGACGTTCCGGGCCAGTGCCGTGTAGTTCGTGTTGTCGAACAGAGCCGGATTCGGTCGGGTCGATCCGATCAGATGAATCTCCCCGGCCTCATAGCCGGTCTCCTCCAGCAACTCCCGCCGGGCCGCCTCTTCCGGACGTTCTCCCGGATCGATCATTCCCCCCGGAATCTCCCATGTCATCTCGTCGGTGCCGTGCCGGTACTGGCGGATCATCACCATCTCCCGATCCTCGGTCAGGGCGATCACGTTCACCCAGTCGGGAGCGCTGATCGTATGGAACGTCCCGGCAGACGTGCCCGCCGAAGACGTCCGATGGTGGCGATGAAGCGAGAAGATATGACAGTCAGCGATCTTTTCGGTCCCCAGCGTCGTCCAGGGCAGAACCTCCCCCACCCGACTCTCTTTCCCATCCTCTCCGTTTCGTCGATTGCGATCGATATCTTCGCTCATGCTCCTTCCAACGACCAGGTTTCTCCGGGATTCAGGATCACCGCTTCTTTCCCGAGTTTCTCCACTCCCTCGCGGAAGACCTCCGGATCGGCTTCGATCACCTCGAAGGTGTTGTAGTGCATCGGGATCGCAACCGCCGGATCGACGAACTCGACCGCACGGATCGCATCCCGCACATCCATCGTGTAATTGTCCCCGATCGGCAGCAGGGCCACCGCCACATCGTGCATCTCCCCGAGGAGCTTCATATCGTATGTCAGCGCCGTATCTCCGGCGTGATAGATCGTCTTTCCGCCGATCGTCACCAGCACACCGGCCGGGTTCCCCATGTAGGTTCCGTCCGGTGCCGAGGAGCTGTGGTGGGCGATCGTGAACTTGATCCGACCGAAGGGGAAGTTCCGTCCGCCGCCGATCCCCATATCGGCCACCTTCTCCAGTCCCTTCTTCTTGAGATAGTTCGCACACTCGAACGTCGCGATCACCTCCGCACCACTCCGCTCGGCAATGGAGATCGTATCTCCGAGATGATCGCCGTGCCCGTGCGTCAGAATGATATGCGTCGGATTGAAATCTTCCGCCTCGATCGATGCCCCCTCGGCTGCCGGATCGCCGGTGATGAAGGGATCGATCAGAATATTCCACTCCCCATACCTGATGTTGAAGGCCGAATGTCCCAGAAACGTCAGATGAATCTTGCTGCTCATAGATGGATTGTTCTTTTTTCGGAAGACAGGCCCGCCCGGCAAGCGTGACGTCGGGGAAAATACTTGAAAGTGTCCAGAATGAAAAACCGTTGGTGACGAGTCTTTGCGTCCTCATGTTAATCGTTACCGGAAAGATAAATTTGCCGACGGATTGCGGTCTGTGAAGGACACGGATCCGAAACCCGGACGTCATTGTGAATCGATCAGTGCCGAAGAAAAAACCGTTGCCGAAACGGATTGCCGGAGCGATCCTCCGTCTGCTCGCCTCCCGCCCGCAGGGGAGACCGAAGCTGAAGCCGGATGACATCAGGAGAATCCTGCTGATCCGGTATGATCGGTTGGGGGACATGGTGATCACCACCCCGCTGATCGAATCCCTCAGCCGGATCGCACCGCAGGCGGAGATCGACGTGCTGGCAAGCTGGAGGAATGCGGCGCTGATCGAGGGAGATCCCCGCATTCATCAGGTTTTTCGTTGGGACGGATCGCCGCTGAAGCGGATCCGAACGCTTCTGGCCTGTCGCAGCCGCACTTACGACCTGACGATCCAGCTTATCCTCTGGCGGACCACGCTCCCCGGTCTGCTGGCCGGACTCCTGACCCCACAGGGACGGGTGGTCAGTCGGGACGATGCAAACAACCGGATGCTCTTCGAGCATACCTACAGGGTCGATTCCACCACCCACTACTCCGAACAGGTTTACGGCTTTCTGGGAGCGGCGCTCGACATACCGGGAGGAGTCCCGCCAATGCCCCCCTATTCGCTGCATCGCTCTGCGGAAGTGGAACGGCACGTCGATGAGAAACGAACGGCTCTCGGTCTCCCGACCGGATCATACATCCTGCTGAACATCTCCGCCGGAGAGAAAGAGCGGGAGATGGGAGCGGAGCGGATTGCCGGACTGCTGAAGGGATTGCTGAGGCTTGCCGAAGATGCCGACCTGAAGATCGTCCTGACCGGAGGCCCCGAGCGGAAAGGGATGGCCGAAGAGCTGGCCGCACGATTCGCCACGCCACGGATCACCCCCCTGTTCGGGTCAATCCCCGAGGCCCTCTCCCTGCTGGCCCACGCCCGTCTGGCGATCACCGCAGACACCGGCACAAACCATCTGGCCTCGGCCGTCGGGACGCCGACTGTTGTCTGGTTCCTGCCGAATGGACGACCGGTCGGATGGGGACCGCGCGGCGTTCCGAACAGAATCGTGCAGGCAGCCGAAGGGGAGGATGCACGGAGCATCGACACACAACTGATTGTCGGGAAGGCAGCGGAGTTGTTGCGGGAGATCGAAGGAGAGTATCGGAATCGGAAGAACGTGAACCCACCCACCTAATCGAACGGAAAAGGAATGGAGAGAGATCGGGAGACAATCATCAGGGAATCCCACATCCCGCCGAAAGATATCGACGCGTTTCGCCACTGGTCGCTGCGGCGCAGGATCGTGGGGCGCATCCTCGGATTCTTCTTCGGTCGCCCGCAGGGACGACCGAAACTCCGGCCGGAGGAGCTGCGGCGCGTCCTGCTGGTCCGGCACGACCGACTCGGCGATTATATCATCACCACACCGATCATCGAGACCCTGAAGCGACTTGCCCCGGAGGCCGAGATCGACGTACTGGGGAGCAACGTCAACGCAGAGGTGATCCGTTCGGATCCGAGAGTGGCGAACCTGATTCTCTGGGGAGATTCGCTCGCCGAACGCTTCAGGGCGATCCGGGCCTGTCGCCGCCGCGACTACGACGCGACCTTTCAACTGGTCACACGCCACACAACGATGCCGATCATCATCGCCGGACTCGCCACGCCGCGCGGACGGGTGGTCGGCAGAGGACATCGGTACAACAGGTTCCTCTTCGATCATCGGCTGACCTATTTCCCGAGCACTCATCTGGCCGAACAGACCTACGCGATCTTTACGCAGGGGATCGATCTCGGCGAAGAGAGTCCGGCCATGCCCCCCTATTCGCTGATGCTGGACGAGAAGCTGAGAGAGGAGACGGAGAGAGAACTGGAGAAGATGGGGCTGGAGAAAGGGAAGTTCATCCTGCTGAACCTCTCGGCTAGCGAAGAGTACCGGACGCTGAGGGAGGAGCGGGCAACGGAACTGGTCCGGATGCTGAACGAACGATTCGGTCCGGAAGGATTGACCGTAGCCGTGACCGGGGCGCCCGAGGATCGGGAGAAGATCGAACGCATAGCGCGTGAAGGGGGGGCCCTGGTGATGAGTTTCCCCTCGATCCTGAAAGCCGCAGCCGGAATTGCCGCGGCCCGGCTGCTGATCTCCCCCGACACCGGATCGGTCCACATCGCCACGGCGGTCGGCACGCCTGTGACGGCATACTACACGGAGTTCGCGAAACCGGCCATGTGGGCGCCGCGCGGCATTCCGCACCGGGTGGTGATCGGACAGATCCACGACGAATCGGACAGTATTCCGCTGGAAAAAATTCTGGAGGCGACGGTCGGGCTTTTGCACGAAACCGGCGGAGCCTGACGATTGCAGACCCCGCCGCTTCGGTTTTCTTCGTCTGTTCTCACACCTGTGTGAGAATCGATTCGATGTTCCCTGTCAGTCGATCCGCCGCATCTCGATACGACGATTGCGGGCACGCCCTTCGGCCGTGCCGTTGTCGGCGCGGGGTCGCGTCTCGCCGTAGCCGATCGTCTCCATCCTGCCGGCCGCCACACCATTGCGGATGAACCACTGCTTCACCGATTCCGCCCGCCGCATCGAAAGATCCTGATTGTTCTCCGCCGTCCCGACACTGTCGGTATGTCCGGAAATTTCCACACGAACCTCCGGGTTCAGCTCCAGCGTCCGGAGGACGCGGCGCAGGATCGTTACGGACTCCGGTTTGATCGACGCGCTACCGGTCTCGAACTCGATCCCCTCCAGCACAAACGGGACGTCGCGGCGAATCTGCGGAACGGATTCATCCCCCTCATCTCCGGTACCGCCAAAAGAATAAATCACCCCGACCATCCCCGACCACCACGCATCGTTGATGTCGTCGTACTTCGGATTCAGATCGTCGTTGAGCGTGAGATTGCTTCCGACCTGCAGATCCAGCGCCCAGTTAAGCGAGAGCCGATAGTTCAATCCGACGCCGAGAGGGATCATCAGCATCGGACCCGACGTGTCGGCCCCGGGAGTTCTGTCCAGCGGCAGTTCCACGACGTCGAACGAAGCGAAGCCGAGTCCGGCATAGGCATACGGACTGAGCTGGTCGTTGGCCCACGGCGTGAGGATGGCGCGAAGGTCGATCGGGATCAACGTCGTCTCGACATCGGCAAGATCGAGATAGGAACCGTCATCCTTGAAAATCATGTAGCCCGCTCCGAGTTCCAGATGGAGCGACTCCAGAAGAGCGTAGCGGAAGAGTCCTCGGAAGCCCCACGACGGGGCGATCTCATCCCCCTCGCTGACGCCGATTGTTCCCCCTCCGGTAAGGCCGATACCATAACGATACTCTTGTGCCCTGGAGACACCGCCGGCCAGAACGAACAGCAGCAGCAATCCGGACACCTTGACAATAATTCGATGCATGTGCATGTGGTACATAAAAGCATTAAAGTTACAGGTAGCCGCTGCGATTGTCCCTTCGGACGATCGCCATCGAATACCGTGAAAAGTCTGTCAGATCCGATGAGGATGGAGGTTCGGGAAATTATCGTGCGGTGAGGAGAGCGGAAAGTCCGGCCGAATTATCTTCTGATCAAACCGGTCCTCTCCTGCATGGAAATACCCGCACCGCAGGTAAGGGCTTGCAATGGATTGCGCGGAAGGAAGAAATCGATGGTTCGAGAACGGATTGCTTCCTCCTCAATTCCGTTCTCCATGTCACGGGGGTTATATATCAGGGGCTTTCATGGCCGTTTCCCAATCCCCACTCCGTCCTGCCCGGGTCTCCCCTCTTCCTACCCGACCACCCAGGTCTCCCCTTCGTGCAGCAGTTGCTCAAGATCTCCCTCTCCGAACCGCTCGCGGGCCGCTTCAAGTTGCGCGTTGGCCAGATCGTCATACGTGTCTCTTCTCTCCCGGTAGATCACGCCGATCGGCGTCGGCATCCCGGGCTGATCGTTCATCAGCGAGAGGAGATGGGCCAGTTCCTGCGAGGTCTCATCATGTCTGAGAAGCTGATCGGCCGGCACGTCCGCAAGCACAACAACTTCAAGGCGCAATCCGTTCACCCGGATGCCCCTGTCGCTCTCTTTTCCGAAAATCATCGGCTCGCCATGCTTCAGCACCAGCACGTTATCGTCCTTTATGTCCCGCTCGGTCCGGTGGGCGAAAGCTCCATCGTTGAAGATATTACAGTTCTGATAGATCTCGATAAAACTTGTTCCCGTGTGGTTGTAGGCGTCCTCGTAGATCTCCTGCTGATGCTTCGCCTCACGGTCGATTGTGCGGGCCACATACGAAGCGCCGCAGCCGAGAGCAAAGCGGACCGGATTGATCGGTGCGTCGATCGAGCCGAACGGAGTCGACTTCGTTTTCTTGCCGACCTCCGAGGTCGGTGAATACTGTCCTTTCGTCAGACCGTAGATCCGGTTGTTGAAGAGAAGGATGTTGCAGTTGACGTTCCGCCGCAGGATATGCATCATGTGATTGCCGCCGATCGAGAGACCGTCGCCGTCGCCGGTGACCACCCAGACCGACAGATCGGGACGGGTCACCTTCAGTCCGGTGGCAAAGGCGGTTGCCCGACCGTGGATGCTGTGCAGACCGTAGCAGTCCATGTAGTAGGGGAAGCGACTGGAGCAGCCGATGCCGGAGATGAACGTGTAGTCCTCCTTCTTCCGGTCGATACGGGGAAGGGTCCGCTGCACCTGTGCCAGGATCGAATAGTCGCCGCACCCCGGACACCAGCGAACGTCGGCGTCGGAGCTGAAATCCTTTGCGGTATATACCGGCTTCTCCGGAGTCACCGGTGCTGTTTTCTCACTCATAATCGTTCAAGATGAAAGTTGAAAAATCCGGAAGAGGCTTCAGGCCATCATCTCTGTTGGATTTTTACTTTTGATTGTTCCATTCCCCGTCCCGTTTGCCCCGGGAGCAAGCACTCCCTCGATCAGCGTCTCCAGTTCCCCGGCGGTATAGGGCATGCCCTGAATCTTGTTCCATCCGATCGCGTCGACCAGGAACTCCGAACGGATCAGTCGGGAAAGTTGCCCCATATTCAGTTCCGGCACGGCAATGCGCCGGAAGCGACCCAGCACTTCGGCGATGTTCCGGGGCATCGGGTTGAGATAGCGGAGATGGGCCTGCGAGACGTTGTAGCCTCTGAGCCGCATCCGGTCGACCGCCACGCGGATCGCTCCGTAGGTCGACCCCCACCCGAGCACCAGCAGATCTCCTTCCTGATCGCCGTAGACTTCCAGATCCGGAATGTCGTGTGCGATACCGGCGATCTTGCTTGCCCGAATCTTCGTCATCTTCTCGTGGTTCTCCGGGTCATAGCTGACGCCGCCGCTTCCGTGCTGCTTCTCCAGACCTCCGATCCGATGTTCAAGACCGGGTGTTCCGGGGACAGCCCAGGGACGGGATTCGTATTCGTTCCGGGAGTAGGGATGGAAGTGGTCGGAGTCGGTGTAGAAGGTTACGGTCAGATCGGGAAGATCGCTGACCGCCGGAATCTTCCACGGCTCGGCGCCGTTGCCGAGATAGCCGTCGGAGAGGAAGAAGACCGGCACCATGTATTTGGTTGCCAGACGGGCCGCCTCCATAATCATCCAGAAGCAATCCCCCGGCGTCTGCGGCGCGACGATCGGAACCGGAGCCTCGCCGTTGCGACCGTAGAGGGCCTGCAACAGATCGGACTGCTCGGTCTTCGTCGGCATGCCGGTTGAAGGTCCGGCACGCTGGATGTTGCAGACGACCACCGGCAGCTCGGTCATCACACCGAGACCGATCCCCTCGGACTTCAGGGCCACGCCCGGTCCGGCCGTTGTGGTAAAGGCAAGAGATCCGCCGTAGGCCGCACCGAGCGCGGCGCAGATCGCGGCGATCTCATCTTCGGCCTGGAAGGTGAGGAAACCGAAATTCTTGAAGCGGGAGACGAAATGGAGGATGTCCGAAGCGGGCGTGATCGGATAGGTTCCCAGGAACCCCTTCAGTCCGGTCCGCTGCGACGCTGCCACCATCCCGAGAGCCGTCGCCTGATTTCCCGTAATGTTCCGGTACGTTCCCGGAGGAAGCTGCGCCGGAGGGACTTCGTAGCGAGCGTTGAAGACCTCGGCGGTCTCCCCGAGATTGAAACCGGCCCGCAACGCCTTCTCGTTCGCCTCGGCCAGTTCCGGTCGACCCGAAAACTTCTCGGCGATCCACTTCAGCGTCGGCTCCATCGGACGGTTGTAGATCCAGTAGAGAAGACCGAGCGTGTAGAAGTTCTTGCACCGTCCGGCCTCCTTGTTCGAGAGACCGAGTCCCTCCACCGCCTTCAGCGTTCCCGTCGTCAGGGGGAGACGGATAACGTTGTAGCCGGAGAGGGAATCGTCGTCGAGAGGATTCGAGGCGTATCCGGCAAGCTCCAGATGTTTTTTGTCGAAGGCATCATCGTTGATGATGATTGTCCCCCCTCTTTTCAGGTGGGTCAGGTTCGTAATCAGGGCTGCCGGATTCATCGCAACCAGCACGTCAGGAGCATCTCCCGGCGTGTGAATATCGTTCGATGAGAAATGGAGCTGGAAGGCGGAGACGCCGTAGGTGGTGCCGGCGGGGGCGCGAATTTCCGCCGGGAAATCGGGAAGGGTGGCAAGATCGTTCCCGTGCAACGCCGTCGTCCGCGTGAATTGCCCGCCGGTCAGCTGCATACCGTCGCCGGAGTCTCCGGCAAAACGGATCACGACATCGTCCAGTTGTTCGCGCTGTATGCTCATAATCAATCGTTGAGTTCGGATTTCGGAATCCCGGGATCGTTTTGCAAAATGCCGTTGCCGGCAACAATCCGGAATCCGCAATTGTTCAACTTAGCACCGCATCGATTCAATACCAATAACATGACGTGTCAGGTCGTGTGTCTTACGCTCTCTTACGACTGTCGCAGACCTCCGTCCGATTGCCCTGTTCTCCGTTCTAAATCCTATATTTCGCTTCCCTCTCCTCCCCGACGCTGAAGGTGAGGAGAGAGCAACGAATGGAGAGGACGTTCACAACTATCGGGAGAAGATTCAATGGATCGGAACATGATGATGCAGGCGATGCAGGCCATGCAGGAAATGCAGAAACGGATGGAGGCGGCCCAGCAGAAGCTGAAGACGATGTCGGTTACCGAGGAAGGGGGGGGCGGCATTGTAAGGGTGACGATCTCCGGAGAGCTGAAGCTGACGAAGCTGGAGATCGACGAGGAGGCGCGGAAGAACGAGGAGAAGGATGTGCTGGAAGATCTGATGATCGCCACCATCAACAAAGCCATCGAATCGGCCGCAGCGATGAAGGAGCGGGAACTGGGAGCATCGACCGAAGGATTGTTGCCCAACATCCCCGGCATGAATTTCCCGTTCGGCATGTAGGTCCATGGTGCACCATGGACCACAGACCAACCGGGCCCCTGGGAATCATGGCCCTATAGCCTTCGCCTATAACCTGCGGAGACCTGTTGGGACATGGTACACCATGTCCCAACAGGTCTCCGCAGGATGGATCTTACCCCTGCAATCCGGGATTTCATTCCTGCCGATCCCCAGAACAGAGCAGATAGTCCATATTGAATATTCGATCTAAAATTTCATGCAGACAACGCCACGTCAGGTTCTCCCCTTCAACGAGCCGCATCCGCTGATCGGCATGGTTCACCTGCGACCCCTGCCCGGGACGCTCTACTTCGACGATTCGTTCGATGCGGTGATCGACGCAGCCCTGGCCGATGCCTGGCACTTGCAGCAGGCCGGATTCGACGGACTGATTGTCGAGAATTTCGGAGACGTTCCCTTCCGGAAGAACCGCGTGGAACCGCACACGGTGGCGGCAATGACGGTAGTGGTGCAGGAAATCCAGCGGGAGATCGAGCTGCCGATCGGCATAAACGTGCTGCGGAACGATCCCTTCGCAGCCATCGCCGTCGCCTCGGCAACGGGGGCGAACTTCATCCGGGTAAACGTGCTGACCGGTGTGATGGCGACCGATCAGGGACTGATCGAAGGTGAGGCGGCCGAGGTTTTTACGTATATGGAACGCATTGCTCCGTGGGTCACGCTCTACGCCGACATCCACGTCAAACATGCCGCCCCGCTGGTGGAGCGACCGATTGTGGAAGTGGCGCAGGAGACGACCTACCGGGGAGGGGCCGACGGATTGATCGTCACCGGAACCCGAACCGGCGGAAGCATTGATGTGGAAGAATT